>JAHIEN010000006.1 GCA_018901615.1 Candidatus Omnitrophota bacterium
CCCAGTTATAAAAGGCTTTTGCATAATCCGGATTAATTGTTGTGGCTTTTTCATATTTTGCGCTTGCCTCTTCTAAATACTTTATTGCTTCTTCCGGATTAGTATCTTTTTCTATCATAGCGAGGTTACGTAAGGCAATCCCCCAGTTATTAAAGGCGTATGCATAATCCGGATTAATTGTTGTGGCTTTTTCATATTTTGCGCATGCCTCTTCTAAATACTTTATTGCTTTTTCCGGATTAGTATCTTTTTCTATCATGGCAAGGCTACGTAAGGTATTGCCCCAGTTATAAAAGGCATCTGCATTATTCGGATCAATATCTATGGCTTCTTGTAATAGCACAATTGCCATTTTATATAGCTTTATCTTTTGTTCTTTTGTAACCTGAAATCCTTCAAAACCAGTTAAATTAATATAAGAATTTTCTATAAGCCCTTCTAGATTGTTATATATCGTAAGGACTTTGGATTCTGGCCATAAAACTCCCCACAGAGGTTCTTCAAGCGTCAAACTCGCGCTTCCAAGCAGTTTTGCTTTTTTAACTGCTTTATCAAGCCCTGTTTTTATTCCTTCGGATAGAATTCTTGTATAGTTAAAAGCATCTTCTGTAGTCTGTATCTCTAAATAATCTCCGCTCTTTAGCCTCATTATTAAAAATACATGCTCTGGGAAGCCAACTGTATATAACCTGTCCTCTCCTATTCCTATCTCTTTAAGTATCCTGGATAATAGTATAGAGCGCATAAGGCAATTCATTTCTTGCGTGGAAAGAGTGTATCTAATTGCAGAGTCGATATATTTTTCGGCTTTCCAGCCAGGGTATTTATCTACTATTTGCACTATCTCTTTTACTATTTCTGCTTCTTCGTTTTCTGTAGCGTTTTTAAGGCGTTTTCTCCAATCCTCTATGGGGAGGTTGTCTTTCAACAGTTCCTTAACGGGGCCATCAGGCATCTCAAGCTCTAGAAATAGCTTCTCAGCTCCTTTTGAGAGTATCTTGGAATTAAAGTTTATCCTAATGGCGACAATAGCTTCTTTTATCATTATCTTCCTGATATTTCCAATAAACTTATTTGTGTTTCCAGAAGTTAGTCTTGTAAAGAGATTATTGTTGGCTTTCATATAGTCTAAGATATCTGTTTCGTAAAGAGAGTCTTGACTTTTTATATCTTCAAAGGCGAGAGGGATTATTGGGTTGTCTGGCCTTATAATGTTGCTAGTGTCAAGAGTAAGGCCTAACAGGTAAAGGTTTTCTATCTCTCTTTTTAGACTATTAGACTTATCATTAGCTAATGCTTCTAAAGTCATGCCTTTAGCGAGATATATTGCAAGTTGCCTTAACCTTAAAGAAAAAGTGTTGGATAGCGTCAATCTATTGCCATATCTTTCTAAAATAGAATCTATATCGTGCAGGAGGTATCTTGTTTCATTAAATGTTATGTCTTGGGCTATAGTATATATTGTTTTTTCATCTTGTTCGGTTTTCGTGAAAGGTTGATTATCAATATCTTTTCTATCCACAAACCGTATCATGATGCCGTCATTTATGCCAGGAAAACTCAGGTCTATTGATTCTAATATGCCTTGTTTATTGGTGTATTCTATCTTTATGCCTGTTTCTGAAAAGATTTCTCTGAGAAAGCTTGTAGGAAATACCTGCTGGGTTAGGACAGCCTGTATTACATAATCTTCCAGCCTGGTATAGCCCCCTATTGGAACCCTTAGCGCATCAGGTTGGCTGTAGCATATGCCAGGGAAGATAAGGGCTGCTAACAGGATGTATACAAGTATATTAAAATAAAAGAGTTTTTTTAACTTTGTCATAATATGGGTAAAAAAATAGCCTTTTCTTAATAGTTATCCACAACGTAGGGGCATTTAAGTGCCCCCCTACTGCTTTTATATGCCTGTCCTGGTTGCTGAATTTAAATCAGGGCGCACTGGAGCAATGATTTCCCTATCTATATTTTCGTACGGTATTTTCGGTCTAATTATTTGATAATCTTCGCTTCGGCAAAGCTCAAAATATGAACCTGCGCCAATAAACGTATAATTATCATGTTTTAACCATCCCATATTTTTCATTAAATTCTCCTTTAGAACAATTCTACCCTGCGGATCCAGATGCGATGGATAAGTATTGCTGTAAGCTTTCCTGTAATATTCTTCCCGTTCGGTTGGATCTTCAGGCGCATTTTGCCTTAAAGCCTCGCTCCATGTCTTTATAGGCAAAGCTATTAGAGTAACCGCATTGCCTCTAGATTGAGGCATTAACATAACCCCTGTTTCTCCTTTTAATGCACCACGCCAATTTACTGGTATATAGATTTGATTTTTGTCGTTAATCGTATAATTAACAAAAGTCTCAAGAAAATCTGTATTCTTCCCAGATAGGTTTAATGAAACAGTCTCCTGTGGTATCCGTCCCGGACACAGTTCAAAATATTTTCCTCTGCCAATAAATGCAAAAGTCACTGATGTGTATGCCCACTTTGTATTTTTCCTCAATTCTTGAGGTATAACAAATCTTATTTCGCTTCTTACTTTTTTTTCAAGGGATACAGATTGAATTCGCTTGGGCTTGGCAGCAATCTCTGTTCTTTTAGTAACTTTCCATGTCTTTTTAGTATATACTCTTATAGTTCCATCTTCTAATAAGGCCAGGATAACCTTTTTTATATTCCCTAATGTTCCATACCAGTGCGCTGGTATTATCACTCTATTCCTATCGCCTAACTTGTGGCCATTGGATGTTCCCAAAAATAGCTCGTTTCCATAGATACTATTTTGAATCTCCGATATTCTTGGATACACATCTTTTCCAACGGAAACCCTCAAGCAATTTCCTTCAGCAGGATATGAATAATTTACGCTTGTAAAGAATAATGCGCATGCTATTATTGATATAAACTTTAGATTGAACACTTTTTTAATCTTTTCCATAATCTTGGTAAAAAAATAGCCCTGTCCTTCTATTAAGGCTATATTGACGAAATCTATCTTATTGATATAGATTATAGCATATAAAAGGGCGGGTGGCAATAGTTATCCACAATGTAGGCGGGACGCTTAAGTGTCCCCTATGCTGCTAGAGAAATTCCCAATTACCTGATAGGATGCCAAGATTATCCAGAGTTATGGTTTGACCGCTGCGGCTTCCGCTTGTGCGAGTGGCTGTTGCAGTAAAAGAAGTAGAGGTAGGCGTGTCTATTCTGAAACTCCAATATCTTTCGGTTAAGGCTACATCAGCAAGATCACCTACGGAATCTGTATAAAACCTTCTATCCCCTTCAAAAACTATTTCCGCTCTATAGATCTGATTTAGGCCTATCTTAGCGTCTGCACTCCTGGCTTTTTCAAGTGAAGCTGCCAATTGAGGTATGCCTATAGCCGCGAGAATACCTATAACGAGGACTACTATTAAAAGTTCTGTAAGAGTAAAGGCTTTTCTGTTCATTTTCATTACTATAATACACCATCTTTACGCAATATGCAAGATTCAGAGGATAAAAAATCGTCGCATCTTAGCTCACAGGCTGATATCTATCTGCTAATTCCAGGTAATGCTTACCGTCTTCTTTTTTGCCGTGTTTTATACAGCCGTTGCCGTAGATGCCGCATTTTTTTTGGAGTTCCAGGATAGCGGGTTTTCTCTGGCCAGGGTCAAGGGCGCCTGATTCGAGAATTTTTACAATTGCCTGGATCCTGAATTTATCTATGCCTGCCCTGTAAATATATGACACCTGGTCAGGCCTGCCGCCGTCTTTTAGCGTCAGGGGGTTCGCGATAAAAAAGAATTTGTTTTTAGCGCTCGCTCTTAACCACAGATCATAGTCTTCACAGCATGGGAAGGTTTCGTCAAAAAAGCCTATATTATTAAAAAGCTCGCGTTTTATCATTACCGTGGACATGCTCACCACGCACAGCGGCAGGCATTTGTCAAAAATATAACCCTGGTATTTTTTGTGTTTTTTCTTCTGGTTCAGCAACCTGCCATTTTTATACCATATCTCATCGGTATGCGAAACAAGGTAATCCGGATTCTTCTGCATGGCCTTTATCTGTATAGCCAGTTTATCCCTATCCCACCGGTCATCTGAATCAAGAAAGGCTATAAACGGCCTGGTCGATTTTTTTATTCCAACATTACGGGCCGCGGCAGGGCCTTTATTGCCCTGCCTGATATATTTTGCGCTCGAGGGAACTGATTCTTGAGTATTATCATGGGACCCGTCATCTACGATTATCAATTCAAAATCTTGATACGTCTGGGATAAAACCGAATCTATTGCTTTTTTTAAAAATAGGGCCCGGTTAAAGGTGGGGATGATGACACTGATCATGGCTGGATTTTAACTTATTGCATGGAATTTCAGTAAATTGAAATTCCATGCAACTGTAGGGGGTTTGGGGGATTGCAGGCAATCCTCCAAGGGGTAACAGTGTAGTAATGCGACTAATAGGAGCATTACGGAACGCCATAGGGGCGAAGCCCCTTTGGACAAGTTTCGAGGAGCGCCTGTTTGCCTACAAGCAGGCGACGAGATAACTTGTCTCTCTGCGCTTTTTTCTTATCACGCAAAAGCCTGGATATATCCTTTTGCCTGCGCGTGGTTTTCTGTTTCATGTGTTATTCTATTGTGATTTTTCCAGTAGAATTGATAATGGAGATCGTCATGGACTTGCCTTTTTTATCGCTGATGGTTATATAACCGTTCTGGCCCTCCACTGCGCCGCTCGGGGCAAAAATAACTGTATCGTTCTCAAAGGTCACGGGATCTGCCTCGCTATCTTCAGGTAATCTGAATTTTATCGAGCTGGGCAGCCTTAGTTTTTTCTCAGATATATTGCCGTCCTCGTCCTGTATCCAGTATTCTCCTTCCTGGACATCAAACACCACCATCTTCCTGTCTCTGTAGGTAATGGCGGAACTCCTCGCTACCCTGAGCGTCCCCAGGATAGCCCTTGAAGCGGTCTTTATCCTGAGGCCTTTGCCAAAACCTGTAGTAAATGGAATAGAAATGCCAAGCAGCATGCCGACAATCGCAAGTACCACGAGCATCTCGACTAGTGTAAAGCCGATACTGTTCGAAGAGTTGTATTTTTTACCAATTTGTAATATCATCTCTCTCGCTTCCGTCGCCTTTTCCATCCGGGCCTGGCGAATATATATCATATGAATATGTATTATGCGTGCCCGGGTTCACATAAACAAATGGATTGCCCCACGCGTCAAGATATTCGCCGTTCTCATTAAGTTCTTTTTCTTTTATTTTCATGTACGGGCCGTTCCAGTCAGAATCACCCGAATCTTCCGTAAGGGCCTCGACCAGATTCTTATTACCTGTTTCAGGGTAAATGCCTATATCTGTCTCGTACATACTTATAGCAGTCTCGATTGTCGCGATCTGCGTACTTACCTTTGTGATGGCCCCTCTTTTTCTAGCCTGCTGCGCGCCGCTCACAACCATACCGGCTAATATAGTAATTATTGCGATTACAACCAAAAGCTCGATAAGCGTAAAACCGCCCCGTAACCTCCTGTAACCTCCTGTAACCTCATATAACCTCATATAACCTCCATCAGCTTACACATACTCTTTAGTCTCCCTCAATATCTCCTCAATGCTCGTAATCCCTTCTTTGATCTTTCTGACCCCATCTTCTCTCAATGTCTTCATCCTGTTTTCCCTTGCCGCGTTCCTGATGACAGATAAGCTCGCGCGCTTTGCCACAAGTTCTCTTATCTTATCATTAAATATAAACAGCTCATACAGGCCTGAACGGCCTTTATACCCTGAGTCATTGCATTCTGAACAGCCTTCTCCTTTGTAAAATTTAATATCCTTTGCCTCTTCCAGAGATATGCCCAGCTCTTTAAGCTCGTTCTTTTGAGGCTCATATGGTTTTTTGCATTTTTGACAGATCATCCTTACCAGGCGCTGCGCTATGACTGCCCTCACAGTCGAGGTTATTAAAAATGGCTCTATCCTCATATCCATCAGTCTTGCCACTGCGCTTGGCGCGTCATTGGTATGCAATGTGCTGAGCACCAGGTGGCCTGTTAAGGCTGACTGGATAGCTATCTCAGCGGTTTCAGTATCCCTTATCTCCCCGACCATCAATATATCCGGGTCCTGCCTGAGCATGTGCCTGAGCGTCTTGGCAAACGTAAGGTCTATCTTGGAGTTCATCGCCACCTGTATAATGCCTTCTATATCATACTCTACAGGGTCTTCAACAGTGATTATTTTATACTCTATCTTATTTACTTCCCTGAGGCATGAATAAAGCGTGGTGGTCTTACCGCTTCCGGTAGGCCCTGTTGTCAATATAATACCATTCGGCCGCTGGATCAGCTGTCTGAGACTGGTCTTTACATCGTCGTTCATGCCAAGTTGGTCCAATGACAGACTGACAACGTTTTTATCAAGGACCCTCATCACTATGCTCTCGCCGTAAAGAGTAGGCAGCGTAGATACTCGCAGGTCCACGCTTCTACCGCCAATGTCCAGCATGATGCGGCCATCCTGAGGCAGTCTGCTCTCAGCAACATCCAGGTTGGCCATGACCTTTACCCTGGAGCTTATCGCGAGAGAAAGATCTTTTGGCGGATGAGCGGCATCGTAACATATGCCGTCTATCCTGTATCTTATCTTATAGTCTTTTTCAAAAGGCTCGAGATGAATATCAGACGCCTTTTCCCTTATCGCGCGCAACAGGACCATATTGAGAAGTTTTACCACTGGCGCCTGCGACGCTATTTCCTTGAGCTTATCCACGTCTTTTGCGGCTGAAACAATAGACTTGCCTGAGATCTTTTCAGCCTCATTTATCACGTCGCCAAGAGATTCGTCTTCCTCTCCGTAATAGCGTTCTATGGCCCTGCCTATGTCATCCTGTTTTGCCATGACCATCTTAATGTTCAGGCCTGTAACAAAACTCAACTCATCCGCTATTTTCATGTTTAGGGGGTCAGATACAGCGACTACCACTATGTCGCCCTTTAACCGCAGAGGGATTATACTATAAAACCTTGCGGTAGATGCCGAGATCTTATTAACCGCGTCCCTTTCGATCTTTTCCTGAGAAAGGTCGACAAGCTCGATGCTGAGCCAGTCAGCCACTGCGCTGAGCAGCACATCCTCTTTGATATGGTCATTATCGACGAGTATCTTGAATATATTTTTACCTGTCTTTTTCTCTTCTTCTTTTGCCTCGTCAATGACCTGCATAGTCAACAATTTCTTATCTATCAGTTTTTTTAGCAACAGGTTATATTGCGTGCCGTTAGACATCTTGCGTAACCCTCATGACTTCCTGGACAGACGTGTATCCCCTTTTCACCTTTTCAATGCCGTCCTCCCTGAGCGTCCTCATCCCGATTTGTTTGGTCTTTTTAAGTATCTCAGAATTTGACGCGTTGTCCATGACCATCTCTCTTATCTCATCTGTCATCATAAAAAGCTCATATATACCTATGCGGCCTTTGTAACCAGTGTCGCTGCAAGCAGGGCACCCCTTACTGCTGTAAAGCTCCATGTCTTTTGCCTCTTCCGGGTTCAGAGAAAGTATCTGGCTTTCTTCTTCGGTAGGTTTGTGAGACTCCCTGCACGAAGAACACAATGTCCTTACGAGTCTCTGGGCAAGTACACCCTGGACAGTCGAGGCAACGAGATAGTTTTTTATGCCCATGTCAACCAGCCTCGCTATCGCGCTAACAGCGTCATTAGTATGGAGCGTGCTGAATATCAGATGTCCTGTTAACGCGGATTGTACCGCTATCTGGGCAGTCTCCATGTCTCTTATTTCCCCTACCATTATGATATCAGGCGCCTGCCTCAGCATAGACCTTAGGCCGCCAGCGAACGTGAGTCCTATCTGCGACTTGACCTGAACCTGATTTACGCCGTCTAGCTGGTATTCAATGGGGTCCTCTATAGTGATGACCTTGCGTTCTTTTTGATTTATACGGCTGAGCGTCGCGTAAAGCGTGGTAGTCTTGCCGCTTCCGGTCGGGCCTGTTACAAGTATCATGCCGTTCGGCATGCTTATAAGTTTTTCAAACTCTTTTCTCTGGTCAGGTAAAAAGCCTATATCCTCGAGCCCCACAAGAAAGCTTGACTTGTCGAGTATTCTCATTACAATACTCTCGCCGTGTATGCCAGGAAGGCTGGATACCCTGAGATCCAGCTCTTTTTTATCCAGAGAGATCTTTATCCTCCCGTCCTGAGGGAGCCGCTTCTCAGCAATATCCATGCCTGCCATGATCTTTATCCTGCTTAAGATAGAACCCTGCAGCCTCTTCGGAGGGGCAGGCACATCGTGCAAGACCCCGTCTATCCTGTAGCGGATCCGGAATTTATTTTCCAGAGGCTCAACATGTATATCGCTGGCCCTTTTCTTGACCGCCTCGTTTATTATAATATTCACCAGCTTTACTATTGGCGCGTCATCGCCGCCTTTTGCCTCTTTTATGCCTTCTGACACCTTTTCTATGTCTATCCCGGGCTTTTCTTTCGCGGCGTAGAGTTCATTAAGCGCGATATCAAAATCTTTTGAACGCACCAGCTCTAATTCAACGGGTAATCCTATTATCATTTCAAGATTATCTTCGGCTAGAAAATTTAAAGGGTCGTCGGTACCTATTACCAGCTTGTCTGTTTCCCGCTTTAAGGGCAACACCCTGTGGGCAATGGCAATATTAGATGGCAAGAGGTTCAACAGTTTTTTCTCTATGCCCTTGGGGTCCAGAGGGATGGGAAGGATCCCTGTCTGCGCGGCAAGCGTCTTGCCGACATTCTGGTTTGACACATACCCCAGCTTGGTCAGGATACCAGCAAAATAGGCCTTGGTCTCAACCTGCTCAAGAAGGGCCTTCTTTATCTTCTGCTCGTCCAGAAGCCCGACATTCTTAACAAGCTCTTTTATTATATCCTGCTTTCGCATCAATCTCGCAGCCTTTATTCATTATTTATTGATCAGTGAGGCAAAGTATCCCGCGCCAAAGCCATTATCTATATTTACCACTGTAACTCCTGGCGAACAGCAATTCATCATAGTCAATAGCGGCGCTATGCCTTTAAAACTCGAGCCGTAACCCACGCTCGTAGGCACGGCTATTACAGGGTTTTCTGTAAGGCCTGCCACAAAACTCGCAAGCGCGCCTTCCATGCCAGCAACCACTATGATCACATTGGCGCTTGAAATATCATTCAGCCTGTCAAACAGCCTGTGTATACCTGCTACGCCGACATCGTAAACTGCCTTTACCCTGTTTCCCATGATCTCAAGGGTCAACCTTGCCTCTTCAGCCACAGGCATATCGCTTGTGCCAGCTGTAAGTATCAGCACGGTCTTTTTGCTTTTTGGCTCTTGTTTCTTCGCGTAGATTATCCTGGCCAGTTCATTATATTTCAAAAAAGCGAACTCTTTTTTTAAATAGTCGGCTAGGTCTTTGCTTGCGCGGGTCAAAAAGACCTGGCCGTTTCTCTTTATTATTTCCCTTAAGATTTTTTTTATCTGCGCGGGCGTCTTGCCTTCGCAATAGACAACCTCGCCTAATCCCTTGCGAAGCAGCCTGTGGTGGTCTATCTTGGCGAATTTTAGATCCTTATATGGCAGACCTTTCAGGGCCTTGAATGCGAGGGCCGGAGTAATCTTATGCGTAGCTAAGTCTTTAAGAAGTTTTTTTATAGATTTTTGAGAATCCAAGAGATGCCTCGTCGCGGAGCTTACCCTGGGCATAGTCCGAAGCCCCTCATTTAAATATAAAATATAAAATAACCACTATGATGGATAAAGTAAAGATGTAAAAATCATTAAAATAAAAAAAATCCTTTGCCCTGTCTGTGAAGCTCACTGAATATCCGCGGCGCGCGTCAGGATAAGACTTGCGGCCATAGGTATTAAGGTCATCTATTCTATACCTGGTATAGATCCCCCCGATCTTGTAAGACGGTATTGCGTCCTCGCTTGTCAGCCTTTCTATCTCGCTCTCGGCTATACCAAGATAATCCGCCGCCTCTTTTGCGGTCAAAAATTTTTTCATCATAGGATCTATTTCCCTTGCTCTTTAGCTATCCACTCGTCTATCATGCCCCTGTTAAATTTCCAGTCATTGCCTTCTTTATAGGCTGGGATCTTTCCGGAATCAGCCCAGTCCAGTATATTGGATATCTCGACCTCCAGGTACTTGGCAAGCTGATCCGCGTTAAACGTATTCATCCTCTGGTCAGAAAAACGTCCCTTCATCTGACATTTTCCCTGTAGTACAGCTCCTGATTCAATGCTCAATACAGGCGTAACAATGTCCCCGACCACATGAGCGCGCGAAAGCATCTGGAGGCTCTTCTGGGCCGTAATATTTCCAGTGATCTTTCCCTCCACTATTATCTCTTCGCCGTTTATGTCTGCCTGTACCGTAGCGTTCTCGCCTATAATAAGGCTGCCCTTGGTATCCAGTCTGCCATCAAATTTGCCGTTGATCCTGAGATTCACAGGATCCTTAAAGGCCAAGGTGCCCTGCATACTGGCATCCACATCCAGTATTTTCTGATCTGTCCTGTCTTTACGAGACATATGCCCCTCCTTTGATGAGCACTTGACTTACGGAACGAACGTAGTGAGTGAACGTAAGTCAATGTGCGAATTAACCCCGAGTAACCAGAGTTTTATATCTAGTTACGAGGGGTAATGTTTTCTTCTGTATATCTCAAGCTATGCAATATCATAAATAATGCATACAGCTTAAAGGGTGGAATCAAACTCGTCCGCTTCAGGCGGACGAATTAAATTTTCCCTCTATAGGAAGTTTTCTCAGTATATACAACGCCGCGAGCACAATAAAGGTCGCCGCAAAAGCAGCCACATGAAACCCACAACCCACTGCAAGTCCTACACCTGAAATCGTCCACAGGCTTGCCGCTGTGGTAAGGCCTGTAACTGATGTGTCTGACCGTATTATGGTCCCGGCGCCCAAGAACCCGATA
Source organism: Candidatus Omnitrophota bacterium (assembly GCA_018901615.1). Classification (GTDB taxonomy): domain Bacteria; phylum Omnitrophota; class Gorgyraeia; order Gorgyraeales; family Gorgyraeaceae; genus JAHIEN01. Next base: position 10,993 of record JAHIEN010000006.1, read on the forward strand.
CCAGTTATTACGCCTGCCGCTATCCTGGCCGGATCAACAGTGGCCATGCCTGCGTATAGCTCAAATATATGTATAGAGGTCAGCATGATCAATGTAGAGCCGACGCAGACAAGTATGTGAGTCCTAAAACCAGCTATCTTCTTATTATGCCTTTCTCTCTCAAATCCGACGAGACCTCCTAACACTGCTCCTGCTACAAGCCTTAATATTATCTGGGAGTTAGTAAGCATATGCACCTCTTTCCTTAATGTACTGCTTAATGTTCGAGGCTTAACCTCGAACATGAGTGTTCGAGGTTAAGCCTCGAACATTCATTCTTACTCCAACACTGTTATATCAAGTCCTGCCACGATCCCTTTTTTATAGAGCCTGTAAGCCAGGCCTGCTATCATTGCCGCGTTATCCGAGCATAATTCCACGGGAGGAAAATTTACGCTTATGTTCTTCGCCGAGGCCTCAAACGCGAACATCTCCCTGAGTCTTGAATTAGCGCTGACCCCTCCGCCTACAACCAGGGTATTTAACTTATATTGCTCAAGGGCCTTCAGACAATTTCTGACAACAACCTTCAAGGCATTTTCCTGAAAACTCGCCACGATATCAGATATTTCCTGAGCCCCTATTGAATCCTGAGACCTTATATGATAAAGCACTGCTGTCTTTATGCCGCTGAAACTGAAATCAAGGCCATTGTCAACAGGCCTGCATGTAAATTTTATGGCCATGGGATTTCCTTTTCTGGCAAGCCTATCTATTACAGGCCCTCCTGGATACCCCAATCCGAGCATCTTTGCCACTTTGTCATACGCCTCGCCAATCGCGTCATCGAGCGTATCGCTCAGAGTAATGGATCTATCAAAATCCTCGACCAGCAAGATCCGCGTATGCCCTCCTGATACAACAAGGCCTATAAACGGAAACTTCGGGTCGCTTTGTCCTATCAAGGCTGAATATATATGAGCGCTTACATGGTCAACAGCCACCAGCGGGATATCAAGACCATACGCCATGGCCTTTGCGCATGAAATGCCTGAAAGGAGCGCGCCCACAAGGCCCGGGCCTTGAGTTACGGCAATCGCCTCTATATCAGCTATGCCAACGCCAGCCTTACGCAAAGAACTATTGATCACCCTGTCTATATTTTCAACATGATGCCTTGTGGCTATTTCAGGGACCACGCCTCCGAACCTGGCGTGATATCTTAGGCTCGAAGAAATAATATTAGACAGGATCTCTTTTCCATCTTTTACAACGCTTGCCGCTGTCTCATCACAGGAAGTCTCGATGCCCAATATAAGCATAACACATTAAGGTCATTTACTGTTAAAAATGATTATCCCCCTCAGTACATCTATTGCGCTGACCACCTGGTTGTCGTATTCTTTTTTCTTATCTTCCTCTTTTTCTTCAGCTGTTTTTTCAACTTCTATCAATCCCTCTAACATTTTCAAGGAATCGTTGTCTTTTTTTTCATCTTCCTCGGGTCGATCTTTATATTCTACGACTATGTCCGGCGTTATGCCTTCTCCGTGTATAGAGCGGCCGTTGGGCGTAAAATATTTGCTCGTGGTCAGCCTTACCGCTGAACCGTCTGACATAGGCACCACGGTCTGGACAGAGCCTTTTCCGAAACTCTTTGTCCCCAGGATCAAGCCGCGCCTATTGTCCTGTATTGCGCCTGCCACGATCTCCGAGGCCGACGCGCTGCCTCCGTTTACCAGGACGACTAAAGGATAATCAAGGTGTTTGTTTTTGTTGCGCGACTTGAATATAAGGTTCTGATTTTCGACGCGGCCTCTTGTCGAAACAACAACCTGTCCTTCTTCTAAAAATTTTCCAGAGACATCCACGGCAGAGTCTAGCAGGCCTCCTGGATTATTCCTCAGGTCCAGTATAAGGCCTTTTATACCATCGCGCTCAAGCTTGTTCAGGCTTGTTTCCAGGTCTCTCTGTGTCTTCTCCTGAAATTCCGCAAGTCTTATATAGCCTATCCCAGATTCTATGATCTCCGCCTTTTTTATACTCTCAAGTTTTATTATTGACCTTGTGATCGCGAAATCCAGGAGCTTTTTTTCTGACTCTCTCAGGACAGTGATATTGACAATTGTCCCAGGCTTGCCCCTTAATTTTTTTACCGCCTCGATAAGCGTAAGGTCTTTTGTGATTTCACCTTCTATCTTGACTATCTTGTCGCCTGCCTTCAGGCCTATCTTAAATGCCGGCGTATCGTCTATGGGCGTTATTATAGTCAAGAGGTTATCCTGTATAGTGATCTCTATTCCTATGCCGCCGAACTCGCCCTCTGTCTCTATCTTCATCTCATTGTAAGTCTCAGGGTCCATAAACTGGCTGTAAGGGTCCAGCGATGACAGCATGCCTTTAAGCGCCCCATATATGAGGTCCTTTTCCTTAGGCTCTTCCACATAATCAGAGCGTATGATGCTTACCGCGTCTGAAAAAAGCTCAAGTTCCTTATACATGCTATCGACCTTATTTGTCTTTTCAGCAAGCCCTGCTTTTGAAATAAAAAGACCGATCGCGAAACATGCTATGCTCATAGTTAATACAAATTTCCTGCTCATGCCTCCCCCTTTAGTCTCTTTTTTAACATCTCGATTACCTTCCGCGGATTTGCCTTGCCCTTTGTCTTGGTCATTACCTTGCCGACCAGGGCCATGACAGCATTCTGTTTACCACTTATGAAATCACCCACTATCTTTTGGTTCTCTTTTATGACCTGGTCAACGGCCTGATCTATCTGCCCCGCATCCGTGATCTGCTCAAGGCCTTTTTCTTTTACAAGTAATATTGGATCTTTGCCTGTTTGTATGCTATCTATCAAAAGAGATTTAGCGATCTTGCCGCTTATAACCCCCTTATCTATCATATCAAGCATACCCGTAAGATATTCGCTTTTCAAGTTTAGGCGGTCGATTGTCAGGCCATGCTCTTTCATATAAGCAGAGATATCTCCCATGATCCAGTTTGCTATTATTTTAGAGTTTCTGTAAAGCGATGCGCACTTTTCAAAATAGTCAGCCATGGCTTTATCGCTGACCAGGACAGCGGCATCGTAATCAGAGAGCCCGTAATTACTCATAAACCTTTTTCTCTTGGGCCCTGGAAGTTCCGGCATCTCGTTTTTAACATCTTCCAGTATATTTTTTGCGAAATCAAAGGGCGTGAGGTCTGGTTCCGGGAAATACCTGTAATCATGGGATTCTTCTTTTGAGCGCATGGGTTCAGTAACGCCTCTGGCTGAATCAAAGAGCCTTGTCTCCTGCGTGATCTTTCCGCCGGATCCAATCGTTTCAATCTGTCTCTCGGCCTCATATTCAAGCGCGGCCTTTACCGCCTTAAATGAATTCATATTTTTAATCTCTGTCTTTACCCCAAGCTCCTTGACTCCTTTTTTCCTAACAGATACATTGGCATCGCACCTTAGGCTCCCCTCTTCCATATTACAATCAGAGACATCGATGTATTCAAGAATGGATTTCAGGGCCGTGAGATATAAATAGGCCTCTTCGGGAGAACTCATGTCAGGCTCGCTTACAATTTCCAGGAGCGGGGTGCCAGAGCGGTTAAAATCTATCAGGCTTGCGTCCTGCGTATGAAAAAGTTTTCCAGTGTCCTCTTCCAGGTGGACCCTTGTTATGCCGATGCGCTTTTCTTTTCCGTCAAACAATATCTGGAGATAGCCGTGCCGGGATAAAGGCTGGCTAAATTGCGAGATCTGATAGGCCTTAGGCAGATCCGGGTAAAAATAATTCTTCCTGTCAAATTTTATCTCTTCCTCGACCCGGCAGTTGAGCGCGATCGCGGTCTTTGCGCCAAGCTTAAGCGCGTCCCTGTTCAATACCGGCAGGCTTCCCGGAAAGCCAAGACAGACCGGGCACACATGGGTATTGGGCGGAGCGCCAAAGGCAGTGGAGCAGCCGCAAAACACCTTACTCTTTGTCTTGAGCTGCAGATGGACCTCTAAGCCAATAACTATTTCGTAATCAGTCATAAATCCGGTCTTTTCTTATGCCACTCTGTGGCCTGCTCGTAATTATACGCTATCTTCAAAATAGTTTCTTCATCAAACGGTCTTCCCAGTATCTGAAGCCCCACAGGAAGATTTTCTTTTGTAAACCCGCACGGGACAGAAACGCCTGGTATGCCCGCAAGATTAGCGGAGATCGTAAATATATCAGATAGATACATGGTCAGCGGGTCCTGTGTCCTTTCTCCTATCTTAAATGCCGGGGTCGGCGAAGTAGGGGTGACTATCGCGTCAAATTTCCTGAACGCATCGTCAAAGTCTTTTTTTATCAATGTCCTGACCTTTAGCGCCCTCAAATAATAGGCGTCGTAATAACCGCTTGATAAGGCGAACGTCCCTAATATAATCCGCCGCTTCGCCTCGTCTCCAAAACCTTGCGCGCGGGTCTTTTTATACATGTCTATTATGGCTTTTGCATCTTTCGCGCGCAGACCATACTGTACGCCGTCAAACCTGGCCAGGTTGGAACTGGCCTCAGCCGTAGCGATAATGTAATAAACAGCTACCGCGTATTCTGTATGCGGTAGATTTACCTTTTCACATTTAGCGCCCAATTGCCCTATCTTTTCAATGGCCTTTAATACGCAATTCTTGACATCGCTATCTAATCCTTGGCCAAAATATTCTTGAGGTATACCTATCTTTAGCCCTTTTATGTCGTCTTTGATCTTAAGGCTATGATCTGGCACTGATACAGGCGCTGAAGTCGAATCCATGCTGTCATGGCCTGATATGACCTTTAACAAAAGCGCCGCGTCTTCAACATCTTTGGTGAGCGTGCCTATCTGATCCAATGAAGAGGCAAATGCGATAAGCCCGTATCGCGAAACCCTGCCATATGTCGGCTTCAAGCCCACGACTCCGCATAGCGCGGCAGGCTGCCTTATTGAGCCGCCAGTGTCTGAGCCAAGCGCGAATATAGCCTCGTCAGCCGCTACGCACGCGGCAGAGCCGCCGCTTGACCCACCGGGAATCCTTTCCATGTCCCATGGATTCTTTGTGGGGCCATAGCACGAGGACTCTGTGGAAGAACCAAAGGCAAACTCGTCCATATTTGTCTTGCCCATCAATATAAAGTCTTCTTTTAGCAATTTTTTTATTACAGTAGCGTCATAGGGGGGCTTGAATCCATTGAGTATCTTTGAACAGCATGTGGTCATTTCATCTTTAACGCAGATATTATCCTTAATAAAAATAGGCAACCCTTTAGATGCCTTGCTTCTTTCAATAACCTTTTCTCTATCAAAATGAACTATGGCGTTGAGGGCCTTGTCCTTTTTTTCTACAGCTCCTAATATGCTATTGGATATATCTATACTAGATATATCCCCTTTATCCAAAAGACCTCTAAGTTCATGAGCTGTAAGTTTATTCAGTTCCATTATGCCTCGATTATCTTTTGAACTTTAAAAAGATCCCCTTCCTTAGCCGGCGCATTTTTTATTGCCTCAGATGCGGGAAGAGATTCTTTCACGATGTCATCCCTGTAAACATTTTTAATATCCATGACATGGCTGGTGGGAGCGAGTTTTTCCACGTTGAGGCCCTCAAGCTTATGCACGTATTCAAGTACGCGATCCAGCTGGCCCGTAAAATGCTCAAGCTCTTTTTCAGACAATTCTATCCTGGCGAGATTTGCCGCATATTTGACTGTATCTTTTGTTATGGCCATAGATTTACCGGCGATTTAAAATATTCTTCGAGATCCGGCTGCACGTGTTAATTTTACAAACTCTTCCAGCGAAACAGTTTCAGGCCGCCTGTCATGCGCTATACCGGCATGTTCAAGGGCTTCCATTATTTCCTTCGTCGACAAAAACAAGTCACATGATTTCAGAGAATTAAATATCGTCTTTCTTCTCTTGCCAAAACTCGTCCTAATTATTTTAAACAGTTTTTCTTCGTCCGTCAAGCAAAGACCTCTCTCTTTCGCTATCAGGCGGACAAAAGACGAATCGACTTTTGGCTCCGGATAAAAACACGTCCTTTTTATCCTGAAGAGAATTTTTATATCCGCGTAAAACTGCGCGAAACACGAGATCGAACCATATTCCTTTCCGCCAGGCGACGCGATAAGCCTGTCAGCAAATTCATTTTGCACAGTGACAAATATACCGCTGAAAAATTGTCTTTTTTTCAGAAGACCTGTTATTATCGGGCTAGTTATGCAATACGGCAGGTTTCCGGCCACCTTGATCCTTTCATTTGGCATATCAATGACATCAAGATAGTCAAGTATATCCGCGTTAAGTATTTCCAGATTAGACGCGCTGTAAGTCTGTTGTAAAAATTCGCAAAGCCTTTTGTCTTTTTCTATTGCTATTACCTTGCCGGCCCTGGCGCAAAGCCCTTGCGTTAACGCGCCGAGTCCAGGGCCTATCTCAAGTATTATGTCTGATCTATTTATGTCTACGGCGTTTAATATCTTACCCTGTATATTAGCGTCTATGAGAAAACTCTGCCCAAGCCTTTTGCTCGGCCTGACATTATATCTTTTAAGATCGGCTTTTATTTCCCTTAAAACCAACGACCCTCCCTAATTTCACACTTTTGTGACACACAAAAAAGTGTGAAATCAATATGCAGACATACGTGCGGCCAGTTTCATTGCCTCTTTCATAGAGTTTGGATCCGCTATGCCTTTGCCTGCTATATCATACGCAGTGCCATGATCCGGAGAAGTTCTGATAAAGGGCAGTCCCAGAGTCACATTCACGCCTTTATTAAAGGCCAACATCTTGAAAGGCGCCAGGCCTTGATCATGATACATGGCCACGACCGCATCGAGCATACCCTTATGCGCCATATAGAACGCGGCGTCTCCCGGCAGCGGACCCTGAACGCCGGGAGCATTTCTTTTTGCCCTTTTAATCGCCGGGATAATTATTTTTTTTTCCTCATCTCCCATCAAGCCCTGCTCTCCGGCATGAGGATTAAGTCCGCAAACGCCTATGCGCGGCTTGCTTATTTCAAAATATTTCTTCAAGGCTTTATTTGTCAGATCGATAGCTGTCTCGATATTTTCTCGCGTCAATGATCTTGGCACCTTTAGTAAAGGCAGGTGCCTCGTCACTATAGTAACTTTCATGGACGCGGCATAAAACATCATCGCAAATTTCCGGGTATTCGTCGCCTTGGCCAGATACTCAGTATGACCTTTAAAACGCACGACTGATTTATTGACAGGGGCGGTGACAAGCGCCTGGGCCCTGCCTTTTTTCAATATCTCCACTGCCTTTTTTATTGCTCCAAATCCCGTCCCATCAACTGGCTCTATGACAAAAAAATCTGCCATTTTTTTTATGCGAGGATCTTTAAGGGCTTTCCTGGTGACCTCAGGACCTATGCCCTTAGGATCACCTGTGGTAATTAATATCAATGGTTTTTTCATAACCTAAAGATCCCTCGCTGCCGCTCGGGACTAAGTGCCCTGAGCTTGTCGAAGGGTCGCACAATAACTTACGCTCCTTACAGTCGCGTAAGTTATGTGCTCATTTATTTTATATCAATATAAGCCTTTGAGCTCAGGTCAGCCAGCCATTCATCCAGTTTTTTTCTCATCTTTTGCTGAAACAGGAGCATCTTGATGTCTCTCTGCGCGTCTTCAAGGCTCACATATCCAGAATGAGCAATATCTTCGACCTTAAAAATATGGCAGCCTATCTTGCTTTTCATGGGCATGGAAAGTTCTTCCGGATTTAAATTAAATATCGTCTTTTCCAGTTCAGGAAGCATCTCGCCTTTTTGAATATACCCCATATCTCCGCCTTGCTCTTTATTCGGTCCCTGAGAATATTGCCTGGCTAAGTCTTCAAAATCCTGCCCCTCTTTAAGTTTACTGTATATCCTCTCTATCTCCACCTTTGCCAGTTCGTAAGTCACCTCATCTTTCGCTTTGATAAGAATATGTCTTACCTTGCGTTTTTCATTCATCTTAAACTCTTCTCTGTGTTTTTCATAATATTCTGTTATCTCCGAGGGTAATACATTTACCCTCGCGCGCACCTCAAAATCAACTATTTTTTTCATTAATATCTGATCTCGATACCTGTTTTTAAGATCAGCCACGGTGATCCCCTGAGTGGTGAGCGTGTCATTGAAGGCCTCTTCCGAGGGAAAACCGTTCTTTATATAGAGCAACTTTTCCTTTATCTCTTCATCTCTGACTTTTATATCAAGCTCTTTGGCGCGGCTCAGTATAAGTTTGTCTTCTATCATCTGCTTAAGGATATCTTTTTTGGCTCCTTCCATTTTCTGGATCAGCTCATCGTCTTTATACTCCTGCACATACTGCGCGTAAAGTATGGCCAGTAAATGTCCGACATCCTGCTGAGTTATGACCTCATCGTTTATTACCGCGGCCACTTTATTGACTGTCTGCCCCTCAGCGTATACCGGCAGCGTAATAATCAATACGAACAGCGTAACTTTTACAAATATATTCATAACCCTCCGCTACTATCAAGTTGAAAAAGTGGCAGCTACGTCTCTTATCATCCTGCAATAAAGGTCAAACCCTACCTCTGTTATGTAGCCGTGCTGCTGGTGACCGAGAAGATTTCCCGCGCCCCTTATCTCCAGGTCCTCCATCGCTATCTTAAACCCTGACCCTAATTCCTTGTAGCGCTCAATGGCCTCGAGCCTTCTTTTTGATTCGCTGCTCACGTCCCTGCCCTTTGGCACGAGGAAATAAGCATACGCCTTGTTCCTGAACCTGCCGACCCTACCTTTCAGCTGATATAAATCCGCGAGTCCAAACATGTCGGCGCGATTTACGATCAGTGTGTTGGCATTAGGGATATCTATCCCGGACTCTATTATAACCGTACACACAAGAACGTCAATATTTCCTTCTATAAATTCTTTCATTACGTTTTCAAGTTCCTTTGGCCGCATCCTTCCGTGCGCAATGCTTACCCGCGCCGAAGGAACCAGCGTTGAAATCTTCGCCGCGATCTTATCTATGCCTTCGATCCTGTTGTGAACAAAAAATACCTGGCCGTTTCTTTTTTTCTCCATGGAGATAGCCTTTTTCACAAGGACGTCGTGGTATTCCGCGACAAATACCTCTACAGGCAGCCTGTCCTGCGGCGGCGTCTCTATTATAGACATGTCTTTTATGCTCATTAGCGACATGTATAGGGTCCTGGGTATAGGCGTTGCTGTCAAAGTCAATACATCTACCAGGAGCCGTATCTTTTTCAGTCTTTCCTTATCCTTTACGCCGAACCTCTGCTCTTCGTCTATAATAACGAGGCCCAGGTCCTTAAACTTTATATCCTTCCTTAAAATAGCATGGGTGCCTATCAATATATCCACTGCGCCGCTTTCGACGTCTTTCAGGATACTGCTGATCTGCCCCTTGGTCCTGAATCTGCATATAAATTCTGTCCTTACAGGGAAGTCTTTCATCCTGTTTTTAAACGTAATAAAGTGCTGTTCAGCCAATAACGTGGTCGGGACAAGCATGGCCATCTGTTTATTATCCATAACTGCCTTGAATGCCGCGCGCAAGGCAACCTCTGTTTTCCCATAGCCTACGTCTCCGCACAAAAGCCTGTCCATGGGCCTTTTTGATTCCATGTCACTTTTTACTTCCTTTACTGACCTGGCCTGGTCAGGGGTCTCCTTATATGAAAATCTTTTCTCGAATTCTTCCTGCCAGTCAGTATCTTTTAAAAAGGCGTAACCATCCAGCTTGCTGCGCATGGCGTTCATCTCCAATAACTCGAATACCATTGAATAAACACCTTTTCTGGCCCTTTCTTTTGTCTTGTTCCACGCCTTTCCGCCGAGTTTGTATATTTTGGGAGGTCTTTTATCAAAGCCCACGTATCGCTGTATAAGGTGCATCTCTTCTATCGGCACATAAAGCTTATCGCCGTCAGAATATTCCATTACAATATGGTCTTTGTCCTCGCCTTTAAATTTGATCTTCTCAAAACCTTTGAAGATACCAATGCCGTGGTCCACATGCACCACATAGTCATTTACGCGCAAGTCAATAAAAGATCCAAGCGGCGCCTTTTCGCCAAGGATTTCTTTTTTCAATCTCTTTTTCCTCGGATAGAGGCCAAGCTTTGGCAGTATTATTACCATGGCATGTTCTTCGAGAGGCTCACTGGAGGCTATGCTGAAACTCTTTATGGATTCTACTTGATTGCCGGCTAGTTCAATGCGCACCGGGCCGTCAAAGGTAGGCGGGAATATGTCTATAATGCCTCCGCGCATGCTGAAATCTCCTGGCTCAGAGATACCATCGCATCTTACATAGCCGTACGAGGCCAGGTCCCTGGCAAGGGCATTATAGTTTAAATTTTCTCCTTTGTAGATTTTGATAGATTGGAACATTTGGGATAAGTTCAGGCAAATGAGTTACATCTTTTCCGGAGCTGCGACGCCTAAGAGCTTCAAACCACTGGAAAATACCGACCTTACAGCGTATATCAGCGAAATCCTTGCTCTTGTGACTTGCTTATCGTCTGTTATAAAGCGGTAAGAATCATAATAGGAATGAAATGCCCTGGCAAGGTCCTGCAGATACGACAGCAGTATAAACGGCTCCAGGTTTTTAGCCGAAGCCTTTATAATAGACGGGAAACTTATTAATACCTTGATAATACTTATCTCTTCTTCTTTGTCCAGGAGTCCGAGACATTTTGTATCTGGTTTTATATTGCCTGAAAAATTTATCGCGCTCGAGATACGGGCATGCGCGTACTGGATATAATAGACAGGATTATCCATGGTCTTTGCCTTTGCCAGCTCCAGATCAAAATCCAGATGGCTGTCAGTCTTCCTCATTATAAAAAAGAACCTGCCAGTATCTCTCCCGACTTCATCTATGACCTGCCTTAAGGTGATAAAGTCGCCTTCTCTAGTGGACATGCGCACAGGTTTTTTATCCCTGTACAATGTAACGAGCTGGGCTATCAAAATAGACAGCTTTTCTTTATCA
>JAHIEN010000091.1 GCA_018901615.1 Candidatus Omnitrophota bacterium
CTGGGCGAGCAAAAAAGAACAGCACGAGATCCTGGCAGCGATCAAAGAGGCAATAAGTTCTTCTAAAAAAATGAAGACCGCTTTAAACCTCGACATAGGAAAACTTGATGCCATAGACAGACAATTTCTGGTGGAAAGGCACCTTATGAGCAAGGAACATTCTATGGATTCAGAGTCGAAAGGCCTGTGCATAAGCGACAGAGAAGTCGTGAGTATAATGATAAATGAGGAAGATCATCTTAGGATGCAGGTAATGAAGTCAGGTTTTGACCTCAAGGACGCATGGCACATAATAGATACCCTTGATGATGAAGTAAGCAACCTGCTTCTGTATGCGTATTCAGCGGATTTCGGCTATCTGACAGCGTGTCCTACCAATACCGGCACTGGCATAAGGGCGTCTGTTATGCTGCATTTGCCCTCACTGGTCATAACAAAACAGATCGGGAAGGTCCTGCAGGCTATTACAAAACTCAGCCTTACCGCCAGAGGGCTTTATGGAGAAGGCACAGAGGCCAGCGGGAACTTTTTCCAGATCTCTAATCAGGTCTCCCTGGGACACAGGGAAGTGGATATCATTGACAATATAGAAAGGATTATTAAGCAGATCATAGACCACGAGCAGAGCGCGAGAGAGGTGCTTCTTTCGCAGAACAAGGCAGTCCTGGAAGACAGGATTTTCCGAGCATATGGGACGCTCAAGAGCGCGCATATCATTACGAGCAACGAGACCATTGACCTTCTGTCTCTTGTCAGGCTTGGCGTTGACCTGGGTTTGATAAAATCAGTAGACCGAGCTCTCATAAATGAATTATTTATTATTACGCAGCCTGCTCATTTACAGAAGATAGAGAAAAAAAGATTGAATCCTAATGAAAGGGATGTCAAAAGGGCGGAGATAGTTAGAGAAAAGTTAGGTTAAATACCGCGGAAATACGCGATTAACACGGAGGTTTACGCTATGTTGAACCGTTTTACAGAACGCGCAAGAAAAGTAATTTTACTGGCAAAAGAAGAGGCAAAGAGATTTAACCACGATTATATCGGCACAGAACATATACTGCTGGGACTGATACGCGAAGGCGAAGGGGTGGCAGCAGTGGTTCTCCAGAAAATAGGGCTGAGCCTGCAGCAGATCAGATTGGAGACAGAGAAGATAGTAAAGCCTGGTCCGAGCACAGTCATATCAGGCGATATACCATTTACGCCTAAGGCTAAAAAGGCGATAGAGCTTTCCGGTGAAGAGGCCAGGGCCTTGGGTCATAATTATATCGGCACAGAGCACATCTTACTGGGTCTTATTAAAGAGGGCGAAGGAATGGCTTCTCAGGTATTATTAAATCTAGGCCTTGACCTTGATAATGTCAGAAGAGAGATAGTAGAACTTTTAGGCTCAGCCACGCCTGGTTTTACAGGCGGAGCCGCGTCTCAGCCAGGAGCAGGACATGGTCATGCCGCTAAAGCAAGTTCAAAGACTCCCGCGCTTGACGCGTTCGGCAGAAATCTTACACAACTGGCGCGTGAAAATAAATTAGACCCTGTAATAGGACGCCAGAATGAAATGGAACGCGTCATACAGATACTTTCCAGGCGCACGAAAAATAACCCTGTTTTATTAGGAGAGGCAGGCGTGGGCAAGACGGCCATAGTCGAAGGACTTGCGCAGAAGATAGTAAAGGGCGATATACCTGAACTGCTTAAAGACAAGAAGGTTATTATCCTGGACCTCGCTCTCATGGTTGCTGGAACAAAATACAGAGGCCAGTTTGAGGAGAGGATAAAGGCCATCATGGACGAGATAAAGAGATCTGAAAACGTGATCATGTTCGTGGATGAGCTGCATACGCTTGTGGGCGCGGGCGCCGCGGAAGGGGCTATAGACGCCTCAAATATTTTGAAGCCCGCGCTTTCCAGAGGAGATATACAGTGCATAGGAGCGACCACCTTTGACGAATATAGAAAATATATAGAGAAGGACGCCGCGCTCGAAAGGCGTTTTCAGACAATAATGGTGGATCCGCCGACAGTTAAAGAGACAATAGAAATATTAAAAGGTTTGAGAGACAGGTATGAGGCGCATCACAAAGTGGAGATTACGGATGACGCCCTGGAAGCGGCGAGCAAGTTTTCGGACAGGTATATAGCCGGCAGGTTTCTGCCTGACAAGGCCATTGACCTGATAGACGAGGCAGGCGCCAAGGCAAGACTTTCAATAATGACAGCGCCACAGGAGATAAAAGACGTGGAGGCCGAGATAGAGAATATACGCAAAGAAAAGGACTCCGCAATAAAGAACCAGGACTTTGAAAAGGCCGCCCATCTCAGGGACCAGGAAAAAGAGACCCACAAAAAATTGGAACAGATAAGGCAGGAATGGAAAAAGTCCAGAATGGAGGCAAGGCCGAAAGTAGACGAAGAGCTGATAGCTAATATTGTCTCAAAGTGGACCGGTATTCCAATTGTCAGACTGGAGCAAAAGGAATCAGCCCGGCTTTTAAAGATGGAGGAAGAACTGCACGAAAGGATCGTGGGCCAGGATGAGGCAATAACCGCTATTGCTCATTCTGTCAGGCGTTCTCGCGCGGGCATAAAGAATCCAAAACGGCCCATAGGCTCGTTTGTGTTTCTCGGGCCTACAGGAGTCGGAAAGACTCATCTTGGCCGCGTGCTCGCAGAATTTATGTTTGGAGATGAGAACGCGCTCATACAGCTGGACATGTCAGAATACATGGAAAAGTTCAATGTATCTCGTCTCGTAGGCGCTCCGCCCGGATATGTCGGGTATGAAGAAGGGGGTCAGCTTACTGAAAAAGTAAGGCGCAGGCCATATTCTGTGGTATTGCTGGATGAAATAGAAAAGGCGCACCCTGATGTATTCAATATCCTGCTGCAGGTTCTGGAGGACGGCAGGCTTACAGACAGCTTTGGGAGAAAAGTGGATTTCAGGAATACTGTGCTTATAATGACCTCAAATGTCGGGGCCGAAATCTTCAGGAAACAGGGTTCCATAGGCTTCAAACCTGAAAAAGGAGAAGTTACCTACAAGGATACAAAAGAGAGACTTCTTGAGCAGGTTAAAAAGACATTCAAGCCAGAATTCTTGGACAGGATAGACGATATTATTGTCTTTCATGGTCTTACAAAAGAACACCTGGATAAGATCGTAGATATAGAACTCAACGAAGTAAAGGACAGGCTCAAGGAGCAGGATATAGTCATAGAGGTGGACAAAAAGGCAAAAGATCTCCTTATAGAAAAAGGTTTTGACCCTATGTTCGGGGCAAGGCCTTTAAAACGGACTATCCAGAGATTTTTAGAAGACCCCCTGGCAGAAGAGATCATAGCCAAGAATTTTGATAGGGGCAAGCCAATCAAGGTAACTGAGAAGAACGGCAAGATCGTGTTTAAGTAATGCGTTACTTGATCATTAGGCGCAGAGCCAGGGCAATGCTGCTTGCGATGTTATTGGTTGCCGTAATCGCATCTGTTATGCCCTGGCTGTATTCGAAATTTTTTATAGACAGGGAGGATCTTACTGGCCCCGGGCTTGTGTTAAACGGTTTGAAGGCGCTGGAATTTTTCGCAGAGGATGAGATTAACAGGGCTGTATCCCTGGATATTAATTTTTTAGACAATGGCTATGTTGTCTCTGAATTACACATCCAAGGCCTGAATTTAAAGGGCCACGTGATAACAGGCACTATTTTTGTAAAAGGCAGGTTTAGGGAGAGTGAAAACGGAGGCCCTGAGAGGTTTTCCGGAAAATTATTTTCAAATGATATAGGTATTAACTCAAGGCCTTTTCTGCCTCTAAGCGCGGTTTTTAATATAACCGGAGACGCGATGGAAATAGAATCTATCCGGCTTGGCAAGGCTTATGAGTTGAAAGGGAAAATAGGACTCAATGCCCCTTTTGAAGTTGATCTGCGTTTTGATGTTGAAAGGGCGGACATAAGAGACCTTATTGGGATAGTAAGGCCAAAGAAGCCAGGCATTGCCCTTGGCATGATGAACGGCGTTTTTTATATTAAAGGCGCGCTGTCGAATCTTTATTCAAGTGGTATACTTGAGAGCAGAAACGGCAAGGTCGGCAGGATAGAATACGATGTGGCCACTATTAGGATAGAAGGGTTCGGGCCAATAATCAATATCGTGGATTCAAAGGCAAGATGGGGCAAGAGCCTCCTGACAATAGATGGATACATAGATTTAAGGAACATTGAGAAAGGGCATCTGTCTGATGGCCTGCGTATTAAGTCTGATATGAAGACAATAGTCTGGGACGGATGGGACATAGACCAAAAGGGCAAGGATGTATTGAGCATGACTAAAGACATAAGCGACAATATGCGCGTGGGATTTAAGGCCTTTGCCAAGGAGCCCTTGACTCCTTACAGGGACAGGGATAATCCTGAAGAGATGAGCCTTGAATACAAGATAGGCACACAAGAACACATTAAAATGAAACTGAAAGAAAACGAGGAGTTTTTTGGAGTGGAGCATAGCGTTAAATTTTGACGCAAAGGTGATTGTATGAGGGCTATGATAAAAAGGCTGGGTCAAAGGACATTAAACTTTTTTATTTACATAGGAGGGGCATTCCAGCTCCTTGTTAGCACTCTCTTTCATTTAGTTATGCCGCCTTTACGTAAAAAAGAGATCTTTGCTCAGATGTACAAGGTCGGGGTGATGAGCTTTCCCATTGTATTTCTGGTCGCGTTTTTTACAGGCATGGTGCTGGCCCTTCAGAGCGCGTATCAGCTTACAAAGATGAACGCGCAGATTTATGTATCAAGTCTTGTCGCGCTTTCCATGGTGAGAGAGCTGGGCCCTGTCCTGACCGCACTTGTAATAGCAGGCAGAGTCGGCGCGAGTATTACGGCTGAGCTCGGGACCATGAAGGTCACTGAACAGATAGACGCGTTGGAGACCCTGGCGGCAAACCCTGTTAAATATCTTGTTGTCCCGAGGTTTATCGCACTCTGCATAATGCTGCCAATATTGACAATCTACGCTGATTTCCTGGGTATAATAGGAGGCTACCTGATAGGTGTTTACAAATTACTTATAGGCCACACAATATATATAAAGATGACATTCGACCCATTGTTGTTCAAGGACTTGTTTACAGGCCTTCTCAAGTCATTTGTTTTCGCGATCATCATTTGTATTATTTCCTGTTATGAGGGATTCAGGACAGAAGGCGGCGCAGAAGGAGTAGGCAAGGCTACGACATTGTCTGTCGTGACATCTTTTATAATGATAATAGCGGCGGATTGCCTTTTCACGACTTTATTTTACCTCGTGTTCCCGTGATAGAGATAGTAAACCTTTCAGAAACATTCGGAGGTAACAAAGAACTGGTCAAACTGAGCCGTGTTATCAATTCCGGCGAAGCAATGGTCATAACAGGCC
>JAHIEN010000092.1 GCA_018901615.1 Candidatus Omnitrophota bacterium
AATATTTGCCATTTTTTTTACGCTTCAGCCTGAGCGGCCCTCCAGCCTATGGTATTCAGGAGACCAGACAACATCCACACCCGAAGAGGTATGTGTGTTCCCAACCCAGAACGCATTCACCTCTTTTGAAACCCGCAAATTTTTGTTGTCTGAAACTAAATAATTCCTGATAAGCACAGGCGTCAGTACAAAAAATAGTCCCAGCGTAAATATTAAAACGCATTTTAGGGACCTTTTAAACGGCCTTACGGATACTAAAACAAAAATGATAATGAACGGGAAAAGTATGTTTTGTCTCGTAAGGATAGAAAGCCCCAGGACCAAACCCGATACTAACCACAAGATAGGCTTATCGCCTCTCTGCGCCCTTACTAACAGGTAAAAAAGAAAGATATTTATGGATGTAAGAAAACTGGCTCTAAGGATAAGCGCGTCGTAAAAAATAGATACGGCATAAAACGCAAAAATAAAGGCCGCTATATAAGCGGCGATTTTATTAAAAATCTCTTTTGTGACCTTATAGAGAAGCGCCACGCTGACAGAAGTCAGCATCGCCTGTATAAGATAAACCCAAAAATGATTCCAGCCAAATACCTTGTAAATAACCGCTAAAAAATATGAGTAGAGCGGCTCTTTCCCGAATATCTCATTCCCGCCAAACCAGTTGCCGGAAGCGATAAAAATCCCAGCCTTATCAAAGCCATACTGGTCAAAAACATTGGAACGAATAAGATATTCTGTTAAGGGAAATTTTAAAATCTGGAGGATATATAAAACTCTTATTAAAAAAGCCGCGAGGAAAACAAAAAAGACCAAACGCTCATTTTTTTTAACTGCTACACTCATAATTTAGACATGATAGTATGTACATAGCGGCTGTCTCAACCCTTAAGACTAAAGGCCCAAGCGAGCACACAGGATAACCATGGCCCCTGGCCTTAGCAATCTCCTCCTGGCTGAAATCACCTTCAGGGCCTACGAATACTGAGACGCGAGAGGGCCTTGAACTTTCTAATATCTGTTTTAGAGGCTTTGCGTCCTTATCCAGCGCGGCAAACACAATAAGATCACTATTGCCTGATTCGTTCAGGCACTCTTCAAAACTCCGAATATCTACTATAACAGGCAATGTAGACCTGCCGCATTGTTTTGACGCTGCCATGGCGATCCTGGACCAGCGATCCTGTTTCTTCCCTGCCTTGCCTGTTATCGCGGAGATAGTCCTCTCCGTAATCATAGGCGCTACGCGCGTTACGCCGAGTTCCACGGCCTTTTCCACTATCAGATCCATCTTGCCTTTTTTGGGAATAGCCTGATAAAGGGTGATGTCCGGCATGATGTCTTTTTTTATTTCTATTTTTCGTATAATATCTATGACTACGGATGACCTGTTGATGTCTTTTATCCTGCCCAAGTATTCCATGCCTGTGCCGTCAAAGACACCCACTTCTGAGCCAGGCACCAGGCGCATCACGTCCCGTATATGGCGCAGCTCGCCCTTGTCTTTTATTTCTATAATATTCTTTTCAGGATATACAAATTCAGGTGAAACGTAAAATCGCATGGATTTTCAGGGTTTCCAGTAGCTTTTTTGCCCCTCGCAGCATATATCTTGGCTCGCTTGCTGCTCGGGACAATTTCGCCTTCGGCGAAATTGGTGGATCCTCCAATCAATTTTGCAATTCGAAATTGATTGGAGAGATCTCACCAAAAATTTTGTTTTACAAAATTTTTGGTGGACCTGAGCGGGCTTGAACCGCTGACCTCCTCGTTGCGAACGAGGCGCTCTCCCAGCTGAGCTACAGGCCCCGTACCAAAATATCCGATTTTAAAAATCAGGTATTTTGGTACGGGGCAAACCCAAATTTTGTGAAACAAAATTTAATCCTGATCCGCCTTAGGCGGAGAAGGACCTTAAAATACACCACAATGTAGAGTTATTATACCATTTTTGACAAGCGAGGGCTAGAAAATATTGGTAAAAATAAAAGGGGGTAACTGGGGACGTCTCACTGTGCTATAACATCCTTAGGGGCAATGAGTTGCAGTTGTGATGATTCCAGCTATTCTATCTGTCTCATTGGAATCGTCACGATTGTAACTATATAATTTATAGTGAGTTAGGTAACTGTGAGACGTCCCCTATTTTTCTTTTTAATTAGTGGAATGAGGCAAGCTGGGGATAGCATGCGGAATAAAACGTCAGGGACTGATCTCTGTAACTCCCGGTAAGCTCTATGGTCAAGATATTTCCGCTGAGCGCGAAACTTACATCTGTCACGCTTATTTTTGGTATGATAGATTCGGGCCCGGAGCCATTATCAAACATCAGGTCCTCTCCGGATTTAGAGTATGTATACGTAACTGTGTCACTGTAATTAGCGCTAGTTATAGGGTCATTGGTATTAGCGGTGATATACAGGGTGGCGGGGTCAGCGTCAGGCACCTCAAGGGGGCGCGACCCAGCAAGAACGGCAGTCTCATCGCCTACAGCGCGCATGACATTTTTGTATATATGTTCTACCGCATACTGCAATTCATAAGAAATAATTATCTTGTTATCGGCTTTGAAAAAAATCTGCTGGCTCGCGACATATAAAGCAGACACACCCAGAAAAACCACTGTTATGAGAAGCGTTGACACCATGACTTCTACCAGGGTCAGCCCCGCCTTATTCCGGGATCCTCGTCTCAGTCCATGAAACACGCGCGGTTACCTCCTTATATCCGTCTGGCTCTTCTGCCACATCATACGTCAATGTAGCTCCCAGGCTCGCCAATTCCCCTTTTATTATGACATCGCCCATCTCCGACTCGATATTCTCGACATCATGACCGCCAGGGTCCAGCTTAGAATCAGTGTAAACATAGCTAGCCCTGAGCCTTTCTTGTATCTCTCTCGCGAAATTATACGCCTGGATCCTGTGGCGGGCTCTGTTAAAAAGGGCCTGGGCTCCGATAAACGCCCCGAACATGCCTGCCGCCAGGATAGATATCACCAACATAGCGATTAATACTTCCAAAAGAGTAAGGCCTTTTTTTTGCCCCTCGCAGTATAATTTTAAGCTAAGCGCTGCTCGGGACAAAATTCTGCCTATTCGGCAGAATAGGGATATTTTTTGACGGAGTCTAATCATCTCTTAATAAGCGACACGAGTTCCTGCGGATTGGCGCTTCTCGAATATACCTCTTCCCATGTCACGATACCTTTATTGTAGAGCTCGGCGAGCGACTGGTTCATTGTGCACATCTCGTATTTTTTGCCAATCTGCAACAGAGAGTATATCTGGTGAAGGTTACTTTCTCTTATAAGGTTTTGAATGGCGGGTATTACGTTCATGACCTCAGCGGCCAGCGCCCTTCCCTTCTGGTCTTTTTTTGGTATTAACTGCTGGACTATCACGCCCACCAGCACCATTGAAAGCTGCAAGCGTACCTGCTGCTGCTGGTACGCCGGGAACACATCTATTATCCTGCTGATGGCGTGCACAGCGTCTATTGTATGAAGTGTACCGAATATAAGATGTCCTGTCTCAGCCAGCGTAAGGGCGCCTTTTATAGTATCCAGGTCCCTTAATTCTCCTATAAGAACAATATTGGGATCTTGCCTGAAAACGTGCTTTATGGCTCCCTGAAAGGAGATCGTGTCTGTCCCAAGCTCTCTCTGGTTTATCGTGCTCTTCTTATGCTTGTGCAGATATTCTATGGGGTCTTCTATGGAAATGATGTGCACGGCCCTTTTTGAGTTTATATACTCTATCATACTTGCCAGCGTAGTAGATTTGCCGCTGCCAGTCGCCCCTGAAATAAGGACCAGGCCGTTTGTCTTGTCAGCAAAAACCTTTGCGGCTTTTGGCAGGCCAAGTTCATCCAGGTCAGGTATCTTAAAAGGGATAAGCCTTATCGCCATGCCGATAGAACCACGTTGTTGATATATGTTTATCCTGAAGCGGCCGAGGTCTTTAATGCCCATGGACGCGTCGAGCTCTTTTTTTTCCAAGAATATTTCTTTTTGTTTGTCCGTAAGAATACTGAAGGCCAGATCCAGTGTTTCTTGCGGGGTCAAAGGATGAAATTCAGACAGGATCTGCAATTTGCCGTCTATCCTCAATTGAGGGGCAAGGCCAACAGTAATATGCAGGTCTGAAGCCTTTTTCTCTACCATTAACTTTAGTAAATCATTTAATTTTATATTAAATGAGACCATAAGTTTAGGTGGTTCATAATACGTATCTGCCAATTAATGGGGGGCTTATTTCATAAACATTAAAGCAGGGGACCGGTGACAGTTCCTTTACTCTGTATATCGTAAAAATGTTCATTGTAAGGTGACGGCGCAGTGCTCTTTCTCTGGGCCCTGGCATTAAAATCTATTGTCTCTCCTGCGTCTGTTGTTATAGAATAATCAAAAAACGCGTTAGTGGTATCATTTGGATTTTCTATATTCAGAGAGTCTAAGCCACTAGAACCACCGGCAAAATACGCATTTTCCAGAAAATATATCTTCTGGCCTGTCCTTATAAGATTAAGGTTACTTATCGCCTCTCCTACCTTAGCCTTTTCTATGGCCTTGACCAGCATGGGCAGCGCCAGAGTGGCAAGTATCCCCAGAATGACAACAACGATCAAGAGTTCTGTAAGCGTAAAACCTATCCTGCGGCCAAAAATTTTTATTTTAAATTTTCTGTTCATAGACTGTCTATTCTATGACTCAGGCCCGCCCAGGGCAGTAGATTTATACATTTTTCCTGTGTTATTATCCGTCTGGGTCCATTGCACCCAATGAGTAGCCGCCTTCCCAACCCTCTCTGCTCTTATTGTATAATTTTTTGCGGGAAGACCACTGCTGTCTGTGAGAGCATAGGTATACATCGCGCCTGTATCATCGTTAGGATTGTCTAGATCCAGTGTAGCCAGAGTAGCAGCGGTATAGGTTGTTGATAAGGCGACCTTCTCATACCAATACCTGTCCATTGAACTACGCAGAGACCCTATGTTACTAACGGCTTCGGCAGATCTAGCTTTTTCAATTGTACTCACATATTGAGGTAAGGCTATAGCAGCAAGTATACCTATAATAATTACTACTATAAGCATTTCTAAAAGCGTAAAACCTCTTCTGGGTAACATAAAAAACCTCCCATTTTATTTATTAAAAGTATTGACTACTAAATCGCTGACTACCGATCGATTATAAAAATTCCCAATTACCAGCCACCGTGCCAACGCTGTCCATTGTGATAGTCTGACCCGCGCGAGTTCCGCCTGATCTGGTCGCTGTCGCAGTATACGTGGTTGAGGTCGGCGTGGATATGCTAAAAGCCCAGAACCTCTGGCTAAGAGTAATATCTAGGTCGGCGGGAGTAGTGGTGTAATATTCGTTTTCCGCGAAGTACACCTTTTCACCTGTCTGCAAATGCCCAAGACCTGCTCTTGCTTCGCCGCCTTTTGCTTTTTCAATGGAATTAGCGAACTGAGGCACGCCTATTGCGGCTAAGATACCTATGATGATTACGACGATCAATACTTCTACAAGCGTAAAACCTTTTCTGCTCATTTTCTTCCTCCTTTCTCAAAAAACTTATGTTCGTTTGGTTACATCCTTATTAAAATTATACATTAAAACAGCAATAAGTCAAACT
>JAHIEN010000093.1 GCA_018901615.1 Candidatus Omnitrophota bacterium
GGTCGGCGGGAGTAGTGGTGTAATATTCGTTTTCCGCGAAGTACACCTTTTCACCTGTCTGCAAATGCCCAAGACCTGCCCTTGCTTCGCCGCCTTTTGCCTTTTCAATGGAATTGGCAAACTGAGGCACGCCTATTGCGGCTAAGATACCTATGATGATTACGACGATCAATACTTCTACAAGCGTAAAACCTTTTCTGCTCATCTTCTTCCTCCTTTCTCAAAAAACTTATGTTCGTTTGGTTACATCCTTGTTAAAATTATACATTAAAACAGCAATAAGTCAAACTAAATCTATCTTAACCAGACGCCTTGATGGCGCTGGAGATACTGAAGATAGGCATAAACATTGCCACAACCAGAACACCTACCACTACACCCATAAATACCAGAACCATAGGCTCAAACATAGCGGTGAGCCTTGAGACAAAGGTATTTACCCTCTCTTTATAAAAAACTGATATCCTCTCGAGCATCTTTCCAAGTTCTCCTATCTCTTCCCCGACGCCTATCATCTGAACAACAAGCGGAGCAAAAAGCGCGCTATCCTGCATGACCTGCGCCATACTTTTACCGTCTCTGACAGCTGTCTTAACGTTCCTTAACTCTTTCTCCATTATCTTATTACCCGCTGTCTTTTCCGCTATCTCAAGCGCATGCAATATAGGCACTCCGCTTTTAAGAAGCGTGGACAATCCGCTCGCAAACCTTTCTGTCGCTATCTCCTGTACCAGGGATCCAACAACAGGCAGTTTAAGTTTGAGCCCGTCAAACTGGAATCTGCCTGCTTCAGTCGAGATATATTTCCTGACAGCAAAAAATAACACGACTCCCGCGCCTGCCACGATCAGAAAATACTTTCTTACTATATCGCTCATAGCAATTATGATGCGCGTAAGAAGCGGCAACTCAACATTAAACCCTTTAAACATCTCTGAAAAGATAGGTATGATCTTCAATAAAAATATCGTGATCGCGCCTGCCGCGACACACATCAATATAATAGGGTACACCATGGCGGATGTAATCTTTTTTTTAAGCTCGGCTGCCTCCTCAAGATACCCAGCAAGCTGTTCCAGGCTCTGCGGCAGATGTCCTGAGGCCTCTCCTGTTTCTATAAGATGTATCCAGAAGTCAGAAAAGATCTTACCATGTTTCTTTAACGCATTCTGGAACGTGTACCCGCCTTCCACGTCCTTTTTTACCTGCTCTACGGCCTGCAATAATGTCTGCGATTCTATCTGTTTGCATAAGATATCAAGACTTTTTATAAGCGTGACTCCGGCGCCAAGTAGAGTGGCCAGTTCTTTGGAAAACATTATAAGGTCAAAGTTCTTGACCCCGCGATGGTAACGCCTCTGCATCTTCTTTACTTTTTTTACCTGAGACACCGGCCCTATCGAGACTATAAACAGGTTGCGCGATTGAAGCGAGTTGGCAAGGTCCTCCTGTGACACAGATTCTATGACATCGTCTATCATCTTGCCTGATTTATCCCTGGCTACATACTTGAAAAACGGCATATCAAATTTCTCCCGCAACCATGGTAATGCTCATCACTTCTTCGATGCTTGTCACGCCTTCCGCGATCTTCTTTATACCAGACTCGGACAATGACCTTACGCCCATGCCCCTTACAATTTCTTTGATCTCTCCAAGTCCGGCTCCTCTTGAGATCAACTCTTTCAGCTTATCATTTACTATTATTATCTCATATATAGCTATCCTGCCTCTATATCCTGTGTGACTGCAATAATCACATCCTTTTGGCTTATACAACAGTTCCTGTTTTATATTCAAATCACTCATTATCTTCTTTGGGGTCTCGTATGCCTCCTTGCACTCAGGACATAACTTGCGCACCAGCCTTTGAGCTCCTACAAGGATTAAAGACGAGCTTATCAGATAAGGCTCTATACCTATATCAATAAGACGGGAGATGGCGCTGGGAGCATCATTTGTATGCAGCGTACTTAATACAAGATGGCCTGTAAGAGACGACCTTACGCATATCTGGGCGGTTTCCATGTCCCTTACCTCGCCTACCATTATAATATCAGGGTCCTGTCTTAAAAAAGATCTCAGCGCAGCCGCAAATGTAAGCCCTATTTTAGGCTTTATCTGGACTTGGTTAATACCCTCCAGCTTATATTCCACAGGGTCTTCTACGGTACAAATATTCTTGTGCGGGCTCTTCATCTCATTGAGCGCGGCGTAAAGCGTTGTTGTCTTTCCGCTGCCTGTAGGCCCTGTAATCAGGATCAGGCCATGCGGGCTGAATATAGCCTTTCTAAAACTCTCAAGTTCTTGAGCTTCAAAGCCTAACTCACCCAGATCCAAAGGAGTAGCTGATTTATCCAATATCCTCATTACAACCTTTTCTCCGTATATAGTAGGAATACTGGATACTCGAATATCAATTCCTTTTTTCTCCACCTTGACAAGAAAAGATCCATCCTGCGGAAGCCTTCTTTCCGCAATATCAAGATTAGAGAGTATCTTGATCCTTGAGACAAGCGCTGGCAGGAGGTGTTTTGCCGGAGGCGGTATCTCGTAAAGCACTCCGTCTATCCTGTACCTGATGTTTATCTTATTTTTAAAAGGCTCTATGTGGATATCACTTACCCTGTCCTTTATGGCCTGCATTAAAAGCAGATCCACCAGCTTGACTATAGGCGCCTCTTCCGCGCGAGAGATCAGCTCATCCAGGCTCAGGTCATCGCTTTCGATGCTCTTTTCAACCGCAAAATCTTCTAAATCATATGAATCGCTTATCGCGTCCTTTAAGAGGTCTTCTTTCCCGTAAAATTCATCTATCGCCCTTTTAAGATCTGACCCGGTGGCTATGATCGGGTTTATCTCGCATCCTGTCATATGCTTCAGGCTGTCTATTGTTATCAGATCCAGCGGATCCACAAATGCTACTGTGAGGGAATTCAGGTGTTTGGATATAGGCAAAAGCATATGCTTGCGCGCGTATTCCTCAGGCACCATCTTAGATAGTTCCTGTCCCTCTGCGGGTTTTAATAAACCCTTGGCATAAGACGCATAAGGAATGGAAAGCTGCTTGGCAATGGCTATTACTATATCCTTTTCTGACACAAGGCCGATATTTATAAGAAGCTCACCCAGCTTGCCCCCTTCTTTTTTCTGCACCTCAAGGGCCTTCTTGAGCTCCTCTTCCGTAATAATCTTCTCGTTAAGAAGTATCTGACCTAGCTTATCTCCGGATTTTTTCATCAACCACCTATTAAATCAAGTGTATGTTTTATCTCTTTTTCTCTAATAGCCTTTGGCTTTTCCTGCTCGCGCTCAGAAATATCGCCCAAGGCATATGTAGCCTCTTTAACTATATGAGGCGTGATAAATATGATGAGTTCTTTATCTTCCTTGTCTGAAGCTTTATAACGAAATGCCGCGCCAAGAAATGGTAGATCTCCCAGGAATGGAACTTTCTCAAAGACACTTGAATCGTCTTTAGATATAAGGCCCCCTATAATAATAGTCTCTCCATCCTTGACCATAACTGTTGTCTTTGCGCTTTTAGTCTGCGGGTCTACAAACTTGGCATCTGTTCCTGAGCCGGCAAAAAATTTAGACAGGACAGGAACAATAACAGTGGGCTCTATGCGCATTGTAATATAACCATCCTTATTGATCTGTGGGGTAACATCCAGCGTTATGCCAGTGTCTATCCTTTCCGCGCTACCAGAAGTGGCAGTAGCGACACCGCCAGATGATGCCGTAGTTGTAACGCTGGCAACAGCAGTTTCTGCTGAAAGCTCTATCCTGGCTGTTTCATTATTCATAGTAAGTATCTTTGGCCTGGCCAGGATCTTGGTGTCAGTACTGCTTAATATAGCTTTCAATGTCGCAGTCATTCCGCTCAGATTCATGCTTCCGGATGTATTAATATAACTTACAGAATGGTCTAAAAGCGGGCCGGTTACAGGCCAGTTAGTATCTAAAACAGGTCCTGTAAGAACAGTCCATGTACCTGACCAATCAACACCTAACTTATCCGCTAAAGTCGTGGTTGTCTCAAGTATTTCAGCTTCAATCATAACCTGCAGCGTCTTCACATCCAGCCTGGCGAGCACCTCTTCGATTATCGCAAACTGGCTCGGCACATCTTTGATTATAAGGCTATTAGATCTCTTATCGGCCACAATGTTTCCATCTTTAGAAACAATGTCTTTTAATATAGTCAATATCTCAGGCTCTTGCTCGGCTTTATCTTCGTCTGTTGAAGGGAGAGGCGCAAGTTGAGCGTATTTCAATTCATATATCTTTGTCAAGGTCTCTATTTCAGCCATCCCTGATTCCTTGACAATAAAAATATTACTTCCGGGCTGCTGCTCATAGACAAGTCTGTTAGCGCTCATGATATGGTTCAGAGCGTCTTCCACGCTGACATTCTCAAAATAGAGAGTGACTTTACGATCCTGTACGTTCTGACTGGCGACAAAATTCAGGCCGGCCTGTTGGGAAAATATCTTAAGCAGGTCTTTTAGGTTGGCGTCCTGAAAATCCATGGATATCATGTTGCTGGGACTGGGCCCTGCCTTTGACGGAAGAACATAACCGCCATCAGCAGCGTATGAGGGGGCCGTCATAAAAAGCGTAAATATAACTGCGGTAACTAGCCTGATTATCTTTAACATTTT
The DNA here is from genome assembly GCA_018901615.1 of Candidatus Omnitrophota bacterium. Lineage (GTDB taxonomy): Bacteria > Omnitrophota > Gorgyraeia > Gorgyraeales > Gorgyraeaceae > JAHIEN01. Next base: position 4,668 of record JAHIEN010000093.1, read on the forward strand.
AACCTCCTTGATTATTTAGGCTTGACTAAAAAGCCTTTTCCTTTATATCTAAGATATATGCCTTCTTTTGTTATCTCCACGATCTTGATCGGGAACTTCTCCTCTTCTCCTGAACCTATATATATTACATCATTTACATCATATACCTTATTATCTATTATTGCCTGCGGCCTCGTACTGCTCCACACCATGCCCTGGAACTGCATCGAGGGCAGGGAGACATCTTCTGCGGCCATATCTATCTTCTTCTCATCCTCTATCGGGCTCTTAAAAGGGGCTTTTTCAGCGTCAGCGTCATAACTGACCGGCTTCTCTTCCTTAGGCACCTCTTTTTCCAGTATCTCTACTTCTTTCCACTGTTCTTTAAACCTCTCTTTGGAAAAGACCTCATCCTTTGCGTCGTCCTTCTTGAATCTGCTTATGCCTATAAAAAGAGCTGCAACGACCAGCCCTGTTATGGCTATATATTCCATCTGTTTTTTCTTAGGGTCTGATTCAGCCATGACTATTCCTTAAAAATAACCGCGCTTATTACTATATTTACCTTCACGTCAAAAGGCTTGAACCTGGACGCATTCTTATCAAAATCCTTGTCAAGATCGCATCTCTTCATTGTAATCTGATCCACGCGTAAAAATTTTTCATAGGACTCGACCTTTGCTATAAACCTGCCCAGTTGATTATATGTGGAAACTGTATCCATGACTACATACAGCTTTATATACAAGCCTCTATCTTCCGGAGTGCCAGGTTTAATGGAAGACACCTCTATCTGCTCTTGGGCGGCCATATCAGAGACCTCGTTCAAAAGCCACGAAACTCCCCGGCCAGATTCCGGTATCCTTTTCTCGTAGAACTTCAGATGCTTGCCAAAGGCCCTTATCTTACCTATCAGCACGTTCTTCTCTCTTTCCTGTATTATTGCTGACCTCAGGGCCTTGCTTTTATTCATGAAAGGAATGACGATAAACACCATAGCTATGAAAAGGGTAGCCACAATCATTACCGCGCTTATTATAATAATCTTATTCGGTTGTGCCTTGGTTTTCTTTTTCATATAGTGTGTTAAGGTCCTGTAAACAATATCTCAAAACTCGCTACATTCTCGCCTTCTAATTCTGCTTTCTGAACAGACACTATGTCTGACTTGCTCATACCTTCTTTTATCTCCTCCTGCTTCTGTAGATCGATTAAAAAATTGTTTACAATATCAGTCTCTCTTACATTGTCTGTTATAATACAATAACCTTTGATGGCCAATCGCCTTAAGATCTTCGATGATCTTTTTTGATCCACCTCTTCCTCGTAATTCAATTCTGTAAGCCATATATTTCTCGGTTTAGCATTAGCCATGGCGACCAGTTTCTTCGTCAGATATATCCGGCTTGACATTATATTTTCCATAGAGGTCTTTCTTGCGTCCATCTTGTTTTTCAACCTCTCCAGCTCAGCTATATCGTCGCTTTTAATGCTCACCTCGACCCTTGGTCTTTCTTTTAATGTATCATTAAATTCCTTGTTAAGAGGGGCTATTGCCCTTATGCACAATACCTTTAATA
>JAHIEN010000094.1 GCA_018901615.1 Candidatus Omnitrophota bacterium
AGCCCTAAGGGATGAAAAGATCAAAAAGGGCATTGAAAGAGCGTGTGAGTTTAGCTGGGATAAAACGGCGGGGGAATTTGTGAGATTATTTACGCAATGACGGGTTCAGCTCCGGGTCGTTGTAGAGCTTGTGCTGTTTGTAGGATTTAAGGCGTTTCCTTCCAGAATAATAATCATTCAACAGGTCTTCGAGGCACTTTACCAGGTCGCGCGAGCGGTCTTCGACTTCTCCCAGCATTTTTTTACACCTCTTGATATGGGCGTCGCTGGCGTCTTTACGCTTGATTTCATTTTTAAGCGAGTGAGATCTCATAGCGAGTATGATGATGCGGTCAAATACGCTTCCAGGGGTTTCCGAGTTAAGAAGAGCCTTTTTATCAATAGATTTGACCTTTTTTTCAATATCCTGCTTCAAGATCGCGTCAATCGTATCTATAAGGTCATTTCTTTTTTGATTATCCTTATCTATGTTTCTTTTCAGGCTGGCTATTTCACTGTCAGCGACATCTGTGCGCCTCGCGTTATCCTCGTATCCCCATATCCTCTGGTTTGTCTCAGTAAGCTCATTAAGGGGTTTGCGCAAAAGCTCGAATGAATCAAGCCACTTGTCTATATTTAAAGGTATCTTTGTCATAACAAATATAGTATAGCAGTAATATATTTTATTGACAACTTTTTATATTTTGGTATAATAACTTTACAATTTAATAGAGATCTTCGGGAGAGGGTGAAATTCCCCACCGGCGGTATAGTCCGCGAGTCCGCCTCACCACAGTTTAGCTGTGGTGGGCGGGACAGACCTGGCGCAATTCCAGGACCGATTGTTAAAGGCTAGATGGGAGAAGAGATAAAAAAAGCGTTGTACGCCTGCCCGAAGCCCATCTTCGGGCGTTGTTATTTTAGGTGAGGCTATGAAATTTAATTCAATCACAGAAGTTATTCATGATCTAAAAAAAGGCAGGATGGTCATTGTCATTGATGATGAGGACCGGGAGAATGAAGGCGACCTTGTCGTGGCCTCTGAATTTGCCACGCCCGAGGCCATTAATTTTATGATAAAGCATGGCAGGGGCCTTGTGTGCGTGCCTATGGAAGGTTCCAGGCTGGATGAATTGGGCCTGCACCTCATGTATGAGAGCAATAAGGATCCTTTTAAGACCGCGTGGACTATTTCTATTGACGCGAAAAAAGGCGTTACTACAGGGATTTCCGCGCATGACAGGTCTCTCACAATAAAAAGACTTATTAATCCGCGCACAAAGCCGGATGACCTGGTAAGGCCTGGTCATATATTTCCCTTAAGGGCAAAACAGGGCGGGGTCCTGATGCGCGCGGGGCATACTGAGGCGTGCGTTGACATCATGAAACTCGCGGGACTTTATCCTGCCGGAGCAATATGCGAGATAATAAACGAAGACGGCACAATGGCCAGGACGCGCGAACTGGGTGAATTTTCTAAAAAGCATGGTTTAAAGATCTGCACTATCGCGGATTTAATAGAATACAGGCGGCGTTCTGAAAAGCTTGTGGACAGGGTGTGCTTGACTGACCTGCCTACGGAATACGGTGATTTCAGGCTTTACGTGTATATGTCAAAGATAGATGATTTTAATCACCTGGCGCTTGTAAAAGGCGAGGTGGGGACAAAAGAGCCGGTGCTTGTAAGGGTGCATTCAGAATGTCTTACAGGAGATGTGCTTGGCTCTAAGAGATGTGATTGCGGCGAACAGCTTCACGCGGCAATGAGGATTATAAATAAAAAGGGCAGGGGCGTTGTTCTCTACATGAGACAGCATGAGGGCCGGGGCATAGGGCTTGTGAACAAGATAAAGGCGTATTGCCTGCAGGATAAGGGCCTGGATACTGTGGAGGCCAATGAAAAGCTCGGCTTTAAAGCGGATCTAAGAGACTATGGCATAGGCGCGCAGATACTGGCGGACCTGGGCCTGAAAAAGATAAAACTAATGACAAATAATCCGAAAAAGATAGTCGGTCTTGAGGGCTATGGCTTGGAGGTGGTGAAGAGAGTGCCGCTTGAAATAAAACCCACGCGGATGAATAAGAAATACCTAAGGACAAAAAGGGAGAAGTTAGGACACATGTTGGGAAGGTTGTCTGATGTTGTCTAAAGTTGTAAAAGGTTGTCTGAAGTTGCAGAAAAGCAACCTCAAACAACATCAGATAACCTAAGATAACCTCAGACAACATCAAAAAGGAGGCTAATAATGCCAAAGACCATTCAGGCTCAATTGGTTACAAAAGGAAAGAAGTTCGGGGTGATTGCCTCGAGATTCAATGATTTTATTACAAACAGGCTCTTGGACGGCTGCCTGGATACGCTCACGCGCCATGGCGCGAAAGATAACGAGATAGAGGTCCTCTGGGTGCCGGGCGCGTTTGAGATCCCGCTCATAGCGCACCGCATGGCAAAGTCAAAGAAATACGATGCCGTAATATGCCTTGGCACAGTGATAAGAGGCTCGACCCCGCATTTTGATTATATTGCCAGCGAGGTGGCTAAAGGCATCGCGCATGTATCTTTTTCTACCGGTGTACCCGCGATATTTGGTATAATAACAGCTGACTCAATCGAGCAGGCAATAGAAAGGGCAGGCACCAAAGACGGTAATAAAGGAAGAGACGCCGCCATATCAGCGATAGAGATGGCAAATCTGGTAGAGCAGATATAATGCGAAAACGCACGCTCGCGCGGGAATGCGCTTTAAAGATACTCTATAAAATAGAGATAGCGAAAGACTCTGTCCAGGATAGCTTTGATGATTTCTGGTCAAGCCAGAAGAAAGCCGAGGGCGTGAAGAGCTTTGCGGAAACGCTTGTGAGAGGCACCCGCGAGAATGTCGCTAAGCTCGATGAGCTCATCTCCAAATACACTGAAAACTGGGATATTAAACGTATTGCCGTGATAGACAAAAATATCATGCGGTTGAGTATCTTTGAGCTATTGTATATGGACGATATCCCGGCAAAGGTCTCGATAAACGAGGCGATAGAGCTGGCAAAAAAATACGGGGACGTGGATTCCGGAAAATTCGTAAACGGCATCCTGGACAAGATAAGGAAAGAAGAATGCAAAAAGTAGTCCTTCGACCCTTCGATAAACTCAGGGTCAAACCCTGAGCTGGCCGAAGGGTTCGACATGCTCAGGACTAACTAAGACAAGTTATGAATAAAACAGCGGACCTGCATGTGCATACGCATCTTTCAGACGGTACCTTTACGCCTGAGAAGGTGGTGGAGTATGCCAAGGCTAACGGCTTAAGCGCGATCGCGATAACAGACCATGATTGCTGCTGCGCTATTACACCGGCGATCCTTGCCGCCAAGGACCTTGACGTGGAGATCATCCCCGGGGTAGAATTGACAGCTGAGGTGGATGATACTGAGATACACATATTAGGTTATTTTATAGACTGGCAGGATGATTGGTTTGCGCGCAAACTTAAAGAGATATCAAAGGTAAGGGAGGAACGCGCGAAAGAGATCCTGAAAAGACTGCGTAAGCACGGGGTGGATATCTCAGATGATGAACTTTTTGAATTGAGCGGGCCAGGGTCTGTGGGAAGGCTGCATATCGCCCAGCTTTTATACAAAAAGAGATGCACAAGTTCCATTGGCCAGGCATTTACAAAATATATAGGTAATGGCGGAAGCTGTTATGTTAAGAAATTTAAATTAACCCCTGAAGAGGCAGTGGATATGATCAGGCGTGTCGGCGGCATAAGCGTTATGGCTCATCCCAAGACTATTGCTATCCAGAATAAGTCCATAGAGGATGTTGTCGCGCTTCTTGCAAAGAACGGGGTGCGGGGTATAGAGGTTTATCATTCTGACCATTCGCTCAAGAATGAGAAAGCCTTTAAGGCCCTGGCGGAAAAATATAACTTGCTCATTACAGGCGGCTCAGACTGCCATGGATTTGGCAAAAGAGAAGTCCTGATAGGCAAAGTAAAGATACCATACGAGCTAGTAGAAAACCTAAAAAAAGCCTTAACAAATAATGCAGTATTTGTAAACTTAGAGAGAGCGGGGAGGGAAGTGGTAATGGCCACGGCAAAATGGGAAGCACCGGCAGCGATACAGACCGCGCTTTCGACGGAATTGAACGCACTCGGCAATGGCTCGTACTCTGCCGCGTCTGCTGCGATTGACAACAG
>JAHIEN010000095.1 GCA_018901615.1 Candidatus Omnitrophota bacterium
ATGGCGTCCCCAACCGGATTCGAACCGGTGTCGTCAGATCGAAAATCTGATGTCCTAGGCCAGACTAGACGATGGGGACGTGGAAGGTTATGGGATTATTATTCTTCTTCTTTCTCTTCAGGCACGACCTGCGCTATGTTCGCCACGTTGTCGCCTGAATCCAGTTTTATTATGTGGACACCCTGGGTGCTCCTGCCGGTAGTCCGTATATCCTTAACAGCGCAGCGGACGATCATGCCTTTTTCAGTCATGACCATGAGCTCGTCATTGTCGCTCATAGCCTTCATGCCGACTGCCTCTCCGTTTTTCTTTGTGACGTTTACGTTCTTTATGCCTTTGCCGCCGCGGGATTGTTTCCTGTACTGCTCTATGGCTGTCCTCTTGGCAAAACCCTGCGATGTCACCGTAAGGACCGTGGTATCTTTTCTCGCAATCTCCATGGATATGACCTTGTCTTTTTTGCCAAGCCTTATGCCCCTGACGCCTTTGGCGCCTCTCCCCATATCCCTGACCTGGGATTCAGGGAACCTGATAGCCTTGCCCTGGTGTGTAGCAAACATGATATCCTGTTTGCCGTCAGTCCATTTAACGTCGATCAATTCATCACCTTTTTCTATTGTAATGCCTATTATGCCGCCTTTTCTGGGGTTGGCATAGGCCATTAAATCTGTCTTTTTAATCAGCCCGTTCTGCGTGGCCATGACAAGGAACATGTCCTTTTCAAAGCTCTTCACCCTCACGCAGGCAGAAACTCCTTCGCCCTGGCTAAGCTGCAGCATATTTACTATTGCCTTTCCTCTTGCCGCGCGGCTTGCCTGTGGTATTTCGTAGACCTTTAGCCAGTGCACCCTGCCTGCAGTGGTAAACACCAGAATATATTCATGCGTTGAAGCCACGAACAGATGTTCGACAAAATCCTCTTCCTTCATGTCTATGCCAGTGACTCCAGCGCCGCCCCGGCGCTGTTTTCTATAGGAGCCGACCGGCAGTCTCTTTATGTACCCTGCATGGCTGATGGTTATCACCATGTCTTCTTCTGCTATAAGGTCTTCTATCTCTATCTCATCTGCCTTTGCCACTATCTCTGTCCTGCGCTCATCTCCGTATTGTTTACTTAGCCCCAGCGCCTCGGTTTTAACTATTTCCAGGATCTTCTTTTCGCTCTTGAGAATCGATTTATAGAACTCTATCTTCTTTATAAGCTCGAGGTATTCTTTGTCTATCTTACCTCTTTCAAGAGCGGTAAGGCGCTGCAACTGCATCTCCAGAATAGACTGGGCCTGTATTTCGCTCAGGTCGAAATTTTTCATGAGCGCTATCTTTGCTATCTTAGGGTCTTTTGACTCCCTGATTATCTTTATGATCTTAGTTAAATTCTCAATGGCTATCTTCAGTCCTTCGAGTATGTGCGCCCTTTTTTCCGCCTTGTCCAGTTCAAACTGTGTCCTGCGCTTTACAATCTCTTCCCTGTGCTTGATATACACATGGATGGCCTCTTTAAGGTTCAAGATCCTTGGCTTGTTGTCCACAAGCGCGAGCATAATAACACCGAAAGTGGTTTCCATCTGCGTACGCTTGTAAAGCTGGTTAAGTATTACCTGGGCGTTCTGGTCGCGCTTCAGGTCTATGACTATGCGCATGCCGTCTTTATCAGACTCGTCCCTGATGTCTGAGATGCCTTCTATCTTTTTATCCCACACAAGGGCGGCTATATTTTCAATGAGCTTTGCCTTATTGAGCTGGTAAGGGATCTCTGTTATAACAATAGCTTCTTTGTTGCCTTTCTGGCTTTCCACAGCTGCTTTTGCGCGCAGCTTTAAAAGCCCCCGGCCTGTTTCATAAGCCTGTTTTATGCCTTCAAAACCGCAGATAATGCCGCCTGTTGGGAAATCAGGGCCTTTTACAATCTTCATAAGGTCCTTTATGGAAACGTCAGGGTTGTCTATCGCCTTAATAACCGCGTCTACTATTTCATTTAGGTTATGGGGCGGTATATTCGTGGCCATGCCCACTGCGATACCGCTCGAGCCGTTTACCAGAAGGTTCGGAAGCCTTGCGGGCAAGACCGTTGGTTCTTCAAGGGACTCGTCGAAATTTGGGACAAAATCCACTGTGTCTTTATCGATGTCGTCGAGTAATTCGCTTGCTATAGCTGCCATTCTACACTCGGTATAACGCATTGCAGCCGCGGCGTCTCCATCAACCGAACCAAAATTGCCCTGGCCGTCTATCAAAGGATATCTGAGCGAAAAGCTCTGGACCATTCGCACAAGGGAATCATAGACAGCCATATCACCGTGCGGGTGATATTTGCCAAGGCAATTATGAGAGACCATGCCATTAGCGATAAACTCATGCTCGCCTTCGACTTGTATGTCGAAAGTTTCTTGCGGTATAGATCTTTCTATAGAAGCGATTTTTGAAAAATAAATTTTATTCTCCACTATGCCATCAACAAAAGCAGAAAGAGGCGAGCCTATCTTTCTTAGCTTTTCCTCGATTCCCCAGCTTAGAATTTGAGACTTTCTCAAAGGCTTTTCAGTAAGATCATTCGAATATCTAATCTTGCTTCCTGTCGGATATTTTATCCCCATCCTGAATTTATCACCGTTTAAATCTCTATACCACCCGCTTCCAATGTGCCTCCCGCTCAACTCAGCAAATATATTAACCCCCGCATAAGGAATAAGATCATGCTTTGAGGGAATTGTCCGCTTGAAACTCATGCCGAATAATCTAATCTTCTTCAGTGGCTGAACACAGTTAATTTTAGAGGCCAATAACAATGCATTAGAACTTTTGAATTCTAAAGAATAAAAAACCTCTCTGTTTTTAACTATTCTTCCTAAAACATGACTAGAATTTGTTCTTTCTGTCTTGTATTTTCTGCCAAAAATGCCCTGGTGCTGCAAAAGTATCAGCAACCCATCTATTAATTTTTCGGAAATCGACCCATAATGCACAACTCTTCTGTTTTTATGAATACTGCCATCTCCATCAATTAATCCAGAGACAAAAGCGAATATTACTTCCTTTGGAGACATGTATATCTGCCGCGGGATCTCTTTAGTCTTTGCTTTGCAGCCCTCGAGATTAAAATTTAACATAAAGAAATCATTGATATGATTCCTGTTGATCCTCATAGAATACATTTTTCTAAGCGGCTTCCCGCGCTTTGTGACACCTTTGGATGCTTTCACCTCAATCTTCGCTTCATAATCGAATTCTTGTTTGAAAATTGAGTGTACTTTTTCTAAAATACTTTCGCTGGAAGAATCGAAACGCATTCTGTTACGCTGTCTTCCGTTAGATTTTTCCACAGATCCATCTGACAACAGAAAACCTAGCACATACGCTATATTTTCATTAAGATAAGTGGGGTGTTTTGTTATATTAACGCTTTTCTTCAGCCTCGCTGGACTTTTGATATCAGGATAATGGGCCCTTGTAACGATATAATCTTCTCTGGTTAATTCTTTCGCCTCTTTCCAGATAAATTCTAAATTTTTATCTAACACCTTAAATTTCTGTGAAGGCGTAACTGTATTGCAGGTTCCATTGTCAAGCCTAATTTTTAAAAGCTCCCTTTTTGGCATCTCATACAACTGCTTAACAGCCCTAAGGCTATTCTGCGTAAACACTCTATCCCCTCGTCTAATATCTTGGATAGAGATCAATCCCTTTTCGGTTAACACCAGCGTGTCTCTAACAAAACATTCTCCAACTATGCGGGCACTTTTCTTATATGCCTTATTATGCTCCAGGCCCAGGTCCTTCATGGCATAGAGTATCCTTCTATGCACAGGCTTCAGGCCATCCCTTGCGTCAGGCAGGGCCCTTCCTACTATTACGCTCATGGCGTAAGTGATGTAGGAATTCTTCATCTCGTCTTCAATATAAACCGGTATTAGTTTTTCATTCTGCGCGTACATATTAAATGTCCAGGTTCTTAACCTCTCTTGCGTGCTTTTCTATAAAATCTCTCCTGGGCTCGACCTGGTCTCCCATGAGCACGGTAAACATCTCATCTGCCTCGACCGCGTCTTCCAAAGTGACCTTTAAAAGAGTGCGGGTGCCTGGGTTCATTGTTGTATCCCAGAGCTGCTGTGGGTTCATTTCGCCAAGGCCTTTATAACGCTGCATGCTCAGACCTCTTTTAGCCACTTCTCTTACATAATCCAGGCATTCCTTGAGAGTATCCAGCTCCTTAATATCGCCCTCTGACGTAATCTTAAAAGGTTTTTTCTTCGCCTCTGATTCTGCCTCAAAGACCTGCTGTATTTCACAACCGGTTTTTTCGATTCTTTCTATGATTTTTTCCAGGTCTCTTGCTTCATAAAACTCAGCAACATACTCGGTCCTGACATCTGTCGCAGTTGTTTTAGTGTTTTCCTCAAGGTCTTTTTCTATCTCTTTTATAGCCTTTGCCAGCTCTGTGTCAGAATATAGGAATTGGGTATTTTGCTCCACTTTAGCCATATAAATAGGGAGTTTTTTGGTCTTTTTATGCCTAAAACTCAGGTATTTTGATATTTTCACTCCACGACGCTCTATGCCTGCGGCAAGGCGCTCAAATTCAAAAACCAGCTGTAAAAGCTCTTTAAGCTGTTTATCTTTAAATATCTTTTTGTCTTTTGTGCTCGCAAGCTCCATATCTTCTGTGCCAAGGTCAAATAAGAGGCTGTTCATCTGTTTTTCTGTTTCAATATATTCCTCTCTCTTGCCTCTTTTGATCTTATACAGCGGAGGCTGGGCAATATACACATGCCCTTTTTCGATAAGCTGCTGCATATGCCTGAAAAAGAGGGTCAAAAGAAGAGTCCTTATGTGAGAGCCGTCTGAATTATGAAGGACCATGCCGCCTTCACCGGCAATAAAATTTTGATCCCCAGGAACTGAAAAGTCATAGACATACTTATCCTTACAACTGACTTTTTTGACTGCTTTAACCTCTAAAGTTGAAAAATCGCTGTTTATTTGCGTGGTCTTCCTGCCCCAATTACCCCGCAGTTGTGTTGATTTAAGCCACTCTTCCAGTTTCCAGGCATCTTTATGAGTTTTCCAACTGTCGTGGACAGCTGCGATCTGTTCCTTTGTGGAAATGCAGACATCTATTTTATCATAATTGGCCCGAAAGAGTTTTCCCGCTCGCAGGTGACTTTTTGGCCTCTGGCGGGATATCGACGGGAAGACCCCTAATTGGCGTAACATATAGATTAAGTTCTGCGCCAGTCTCAAAGAAGCCGTACCGTACCCGACTACCTTGCGATCGCCATAGCGCTTTCCTCTGCTTCTGCCTACGACGATGTAGCCGTCGCTCTGTAGCAGTCCCCGCAACAAGGCCTTTTGTATTGATTCGGCAACATTGTAGAATATGTCAGGCATAAACTTCTCGTGAGCCTTCTTGCCAAAAAGTCCTAAATATTCCAGGAGTAACTTAAAGGTAAATGAATGGAAATACAGCACAATACAACGGTCGGTTTTTTGCTCGACAATTACTGTTGCGCCAAGGGTTTCTTTAATAACCTCTTTAAGTTCTTTAACGTAACGGCCATTATTACCGCGGCCTATCGAAAGTGTAAATCGGTTAGGATTTCTCCCACCGCACCCTGATGAGCCATCGCCCAAATACCAACCTATTAAAAAAGCAAGATTTTCGTCCACCCTTAGCTTTGTCTTAATCTGCGAGGTATGATTACCCAAGAAAAATTGCGTGCCGTTCCCGAGTCCCTCGCCTCTCCATTGTCTTAAAGGTAAGTAGATATGGTAATCGAGATCGCCCAGCCCTGTTCCGATCCGGCCAAGATACGATTTTAGTTTACAATATTGCGGCATAACATTATCTATCTTGGCCTCCCACTGCTGTATTACTGTTTTATAGACGCCTATTGATTCGGCCATCTTAAATCGAGATATCTTTAGCGACTCTCTGCGGCCTTGAAGCTTCTGCCATGCGGTTTTATCCAAATCAACCCACGCATCATCGTGGATATTGGCAATTACGCCCTTCCCCAGCCGAACTGATATATTCTCTTTCTTTTTTTCTTGAGTGAATAAAAATTTTCCCAGATCAATTGCGATGTTACGTTCGTTGCGCGGGAATTGATTCGGTAAGATTAGCTGGTCGCCAGGCTTAATCTTAGCGCCTTCCTTTGCGATTGCCCGGCCGTCTTCCCATACATAAACACTATGACAAGAGGTAGTTTTTATTTCATAGCCGCAGTAAGTCTTAATGCTGTATATTTCGGCCCGCAGCGGATGGCGAATCAGCTTATGTATTGGCCGCCATTCTAATTTAC
>JAHIEN010000096.1 GCA_018901615.1 Candidatus Omnitrophota bacterium
AATATATAAAGGCCGGGGATATTATCCAGGTCGTCCTTTCACAAAGATTTTACACCACTTTGAATTGCGACCCGCTGGACGTCTATCGAGCGTTGAGATCGCTAAATCCTTCGCCCTATATGTATTACCTGGATTTTGGCGGCATAAAGATGATAGGTTCGTCGCCTGAACTTCTTGTGCGTTGCGAGAATGATATTGTAGAGGTCAGGCCTATTGCCGGCACCAGGCCCAGGGGCAAAAATGAGGAAGAAGACAAAGGGCTTGAAAAAGAATTACTGGCTGACGCAAAAGAAAGGGCAGAGCATGTGATGTTAGTCGATCTTGGCAGAAATGATATCGGCCGGGTCTCTAGACCTGGCAGCGTGCGCGTAAATGATTTTATGTTTGTGGAAAAATATTCACATGTCATGCATATTGTAAGCGATTGCGAAGGCCGTCTGGCTGAGGGTAAGGACGCGTATGATGTCCTGAGGGCTGTGTTTCCCGCGGGTACGGTTACGGGCGCTCCAAAGATACGGGCAATGGAAATAATAGACGAGCTCGAGAATACGCGGCGAGGGCCATACGCGGGAGCGGTGGGGTATTTTAGCTTTTCCGGTAACATGGATACATGTATAAACATCAGGACGATCGTCGTGAACGGTAAGGACGCGTTTATACAGGCAGGAGCAGGTATAGTGGCTGATTCAATGCCTGCGAAAGAATACCAGGAAACAGTCAATAAGGCAAAGGCAATGGTGGGGGCGATCAAAGCAGCGGAGGAAGGCCTGTCATGATCCTGATGATAGATAATTACGATTCTTTTACTTATAATCTTGTGCAGTATATTTCCGAGCTGGGTGAAAAACTGATCGTGCGCAGGAATGATTGTGTGGACCTGGAAGATATAAAGGCCATGGCGCCGAGCCATATAGTTATTTCTCCCGGGCCCGGCAGGCCTGATGACGCGGGGATCTCGAAACAGGTCATAAAAAGATTCAGCGGCAAGATCCCGCTATTGGGCGTGTGTCTCGGGCACCAGTGTATTGGAGAAGCGTTTGGAGGTAAAGTGGTTACCTCCAGGAAATTGATGCACGGCAAGACATCAATGATCTTTCACGATGGAAAAGGTATCTTTAAGGGCCTATCCTGCCCCTTTGAGGCCACGCGTTATCATTCTTTGATAGTAGAAAAAAAATCACTGCCGCGTTCACTCAAGGTCACTGCCTGGACAAAAGACAAAGAGGTCATGGGGCTGAAACACAAGACCCTGGCAGTGTGGGGGGTACAGTTCCACCCAGAATCAATATTGACACAAGAGGGAAAAAAGCTGTTAAAAAATTTTATTGATATGTAGATTCGCTTGTGATTCCGCATTGTCATTACGAACATGTAGGGGAGGTTTAAACCTCCCCTACCCTCACTACAAAATGGTGACGATATGATAAAAGAAGCGATTGGCAGGGTGGTCGACGGTTTTGACCTGAGCCGCGGGGAAATGATAGCCTGCATGAATGAGATAATGACAGGCGAGGCTACTCAGGCTCAGATAGGGAGTTTTATCACCGCGCTTAGGTTAAAAAAAGAGACTATAGAGGAAATAACAGGCGCTGCCATGGTCATGAGGGAAAAGGCGTTGCGTCTGGGCGCGGGCAAAGATGCGGTTGACCTGGACAGAGACGATATAAATATAGACCGCGAGACTATAATAGATACCTGCGGGACAGGAGGCAGCGGTACAAACACGTTTAATATTTCCACGACAACTGCCTTTGTGGTAGCAGGCGCGGGTCTCAAGGTGGCCAAGCACGGCAATAGAGGCGTTTCAAGTCAGTGCGGCTCTGCGGATGTCATAAAGGCGCTTGGCGTAAACATAGACATCTCTCCTGAAAGAGTCAATGAATGCATAGAGAGGACAGGGATAGGGTTTTTGTACGCGCCTCTTTTCCACGGCGCCATGAAATACGCTATCGGGCCTCGCAGAGAAATAGGCATAAGGACGATATTTAATATCCTGGGCCCTCTTACAAATCCGGCCAATGCCAATTGCCAGGTCTTAGGGGTCTATAGAGAAGACCTTACAGAAGTCCTGGCCAATGTGCTTAAAAACCTTGGCACGAAAAGGGCCTTTGTCGTGCATGGCATGGATACGCTGGACGAGATCACCATTACAGGTAAGACAAAGATATCAGAGTTAAAAAGTAAAAAGGTCACGACGTTTTACGTAGAGCCTTCGGATTTTGGCATAGGGCTAGCTGGTATCGAAGAGATAAGGGGCGGCACCAGTGAGGAGAACGCGAAGATT
>JAHIEN010000097.1 GCA_018901615.1 Candidatus Omnitrophota bacterium
CACGGCATGCCCATAGAACACCAGCTCTTCAAGGAAATGAAAAAGACGAAGCATGATATGGACCAGGTGAAATTCAGGAAGCTAGCGCATGAATTCGCGATGAGATTCGTCAGCATACAGAGAGAAGAGTTTAAGCGCTTGGCTATATTCGGAGAATGGGCTAATCCTTACCTCACCCTGGACCCGGCGTATGAAAAAGAGGTCGTTAAAGCATTTAACAAACTGGCAAAAGATGGATTTATTTACCGCGGATTAAAACCCATAAACTGGTGCGCAAGGTGTGAAACTGCGTTGGCCGAGGCAGAGGTGGAATACGAGAATCATGTTTCCCCGTCTGTATACGTGAAGTTTGTGTTAAAGCCGCTTGCCCCGCACCCTTGTGGTGCGGGGTCAGCCTTTTTAGTCTGGACCACCACGCCGTGGACATTGATTTCAAATGTGGCGATTGCCGTGCACCCTGACCTGAATTATATTATCTTTAAGACAGATGGGGGCGAGGAGCTGATATTAGCGGAAGACTTGCTTGAGACATTGCAGAAAAAAATAAAACTGCGGGGCAAGGTCATTAAAAAAATCAAAGGTAAGGAGCTTGAAGGCATGGTAACGCGCCATCCATTCCTGGGGCGTGATTCAAAGGTAGTGCTGGCCGACTATGTCTCTAACCAGGACGGGACAGGCTGCGTGCATATAGCCCCGGGCCATGGCCAGGAAGATTACGAGGTGGGTTTAAAATATAACCTGCCGGTTATAATGCCCGTGGATGACAAAGGGCGGTTTTTAAAATCAAAGGACTGTGAAGTCCCGGATCCCATTGTTGGTAAGAATGTATTTGACGCCAATGAGCTGGTCCTGAAAATCCTGAGCGATAAAAGATCTCTTTTGCTTGCGGAAAAGACAGAACACTCATACCCGCATTGCTGGAGGTGTCATCAGCCTTTGCTGTTCCGCGCGACCCGTCAGTGGTTTGTGGGCGTGGACAGGAATAACTTGAGAACAAAAACTCTCAACGAGATAAAAAGGGTAGGGTGGGTGCCGGAGATAGGCCAGAAGCGCATCTCGAGCATGATTGAGATGCGGCCTGACTGGTGCCTTTCAAGACAGCGTTACTGGGGCGTGCCAATACCTGTTGTGTATTGCTCATCGTGTGACTGCGAGATAATAGATGATAGAGTCATGAAGAAGATAGAGGAGCTTTTCGGAAGGTCAGGCTCTGACGCGTGGTTTATTGAAAGCCCTTCCAGCTTACTGCCTGACGGGTTCAAATGCCCGAAGTGCGGCTCGAGGGAATTTAAAAAAGAAACAGACATACTGGATGTGTGGTTTGAATCAGGGGCAAGCCATCAGGGAGTTTTAAAGATAAGAGAAGATCTCGCCTTTCCGGTAGACCTGTATCTAGAAGGTTCAGACCAGCATAGGGGCTGGTTTCAGTCGAGCCTGCTTATAGGCATGGGCGTCGTAGGCCGCGCGCCGTTTAAAAATGTCCTTACCCATGGCTTTGTAGTCGACGGAGAAGGCAAGAAGATGTCGAAATCAGCGGGTAATGTCATAGCCCCGCAGGAGATCATTACTAAAAAAGGCGCGGATGTCTTGAGGCTCTGGGCAAGCTCATCTTCTTATTTTGACGACGTAAAGATATCAGAAGAGATATTAGAGCGCACTGTTGAGGCCTATAGAAAATTCAGGAATACCGCGAAATTTATTCTTGGCAATATCAACGACTTTGATCATGAAAAGCACGCTGTTAAATATAAGGATATGCTCGAGATAGACAGGTGGGCATTGTCGAGAGTGAATACTGTCTTGAGGGACGTGACGAGCGCCTTTGAGAGTTTTGCTTATCATGAAGTAACGAGTTCCATATACAGGTTCTGTATAGTTGACATGTCGAGTTTTTACCTGGATATATTAAAAGACAGACTATATACATTCGCCAAAAATTCAATAGCTCGAAGGTCAGCCCAAACAGCTCTGTATAAAATACTGGATATACTGGTCAGAGAATTGGCCCCGCTCATCCCGTTTACCGCGGAAGAGATCTGGGGTTATTTCAATGGCAGGGACTCAGTGCATCTTGCGGACTGGCCTAAGGTAGACAGCTCTCTTATTGACCCGGGTCTTGAAAACAGCTGGGCAAAGCTGCTCAAGCTGAGGGAAGAGGTTCTAAAGGCCATAGAAGAAAGACGTATTGCCAAACTCATAGGCAGCCCTCTTGAATCAAAAATAAAGCTTTACATAAAAGAAGATTTAGAGTATAATTTTTTGGCTAAACACCTGGATGATTTACCGGCGCTTTTTATAGTATCGCAGGTGGAACTTGAAAGGGCAAAAGAGAGGATAATAGAAGTAGCGCCCGCAGACGGCAGAAAATGCGTCCGTTGCTGGAACTGGAACACCTTTGTGGGCAGCGACAAGACCCATCCATCCCTTTGCCAGAGATGCTTGAACGTAGTGGAAGAAAGGATATAAGATAGACATGACAAAAACAGAAGCCGCAAAATTCAAAAAACTTCTTTTAAAAAAAAGAGCAGAGATCGTAAAAGAGATACGTGATATAACCAAGGAAAACATGAAGTCTCTTAAAGAGGCTTCGGGCGACCTTTCCGGCTACAGCTATCACATGGCTGACATGGCCAGCGATAGCTATGACAGAGAACTGAGCCTTAATATCGCTACAAGCGAGCAAAAGGTCATATATGAGATCGACGAGACATTGAAACTCATAGATGAAGGCAAGTACGGGGTATGTCTTAGCTGCGAAAAAAAGATCCC
>JAHIEN010000098.1 GCA_018901615.1 Candidatus Omnitrophota bacterium
AGTCCGCTGCGGCGGTGGGTAGCGGCACCGCCACAGCGGACTGCCGAGCCACGGCTGAAAAAATTTCAGCGGTTATCTTTAGGGGTTAACCCCTAAAGATCTTTCGAACAAGGTGGTAAACACTCCACCACGTGGAATACGGAGCGTCTTGTAAGTAGGGGATAAGGGCACGCCTTTAAAAAAATCTAAAAAAATTTGAAAGAAAATAGCCTCGAGATGTGTCTTATATAGTAGAAGAGGAAAAATTATGAAGAAAAACAAAAAACTGCCTGATAATGAAATAACTGTATATCAAGCCGCTGATGGCAATATTAATATCGAAGTATTGTATGCCAATGAAAACGTGTGGCTTACGCAAAAACGGATGGCTGAATTATTTGAGTGCACCGCGGATAATATATCTTTACATCTAAAGAATATCTATGAGGAAAAGGAGCTTGACGAAAAGGCAACTACCGAGGATTTCTCGGTAGTTCAGCAGGAAGGGAACCGGAACGTCACCAGAAAAATAACCTGTTATTCGTTAGAGGCGATTATCGCTGTCGGTTACAGGGTGAATTCGGAACGCGGTACGCAATTCAGGCAATGGGCAATATCGATTCTCAAAAAATATATACATAAGGGTTTTGCCATTGACAGCGGCCGGTTTAAATACGGATCCCGCTTCAGCGCGAGATATTTTGATGATTTACTGGAAGAAATCAGGGATATCCGTTCCAGCGAACGTATGGCTTACCAGAAAATTACGGATATTTACGCGGCATCTATTGATTATTCACCTAAAGCGGAAGATACCAAGGAATTTTTCGCGACAGTTCAGAATAAATTGCATTTTGCCATAACAGGGCAAACCGCGGCGGAAATTATTGCCAAAAGAGCCGATAGTGCAAAATGTAATATGGGGTTAACTTCGTGGCGTAAAGGCCATGGGGGAAAAATTATGCCCAGCGATATTGTTGCCGCAAAAAATTATTTAAATAAATCCGAATTAAATCATCTGAATCGTATCGTAACTATGTATTTGGATTATGCGGAAATGCAGGCAGTCAGGAATAAACCGATGCATATGAAAGATTGGATAGAAAAACTAAACGCGTTTCTAAAATTCAGCGAATATGAGATCTTAACCGATGCAGGTTCAATCACTCATGATGTTGCTGTTGCTTTGGCTGGTAAGGAATACGAAACTTACAGAAAAATACAGGATAAAAACTATATTTCTGATTTTGACAGGGAAATAAAACGCCTTGAAGGAAAAACAGGGAAGATTAATAAAGGGGAGTGACAATTGCTGAGAATGGAGATATGGGTTGAAATCTAAAATTTTATTAGCCGTTTTTATATTAACCCTTGCTATAATCGGCAGGGGTTTTTGTTTTGCCGAGGGATTTTATTCGGGTAGGGTGCGGGATATATCTGATCGGGAATATGAACAGGCCGTTATTGAGTTGATTGATAATGCGGAGGAGTCGGTTGTTATTGGGATGTATTATATCACTACGCAGTTAGAGACGAATAATCCGGTTAAGCTGCTCTTGAATGATCTGGTTGAGGCTGAAGAGAGGGGCGTAGAGGTAAGGATTTATTTAAATACAAAGTTTCCGGATGTGAGCTATGAAGAGCTGGTAGGTGAAGATGAATTTAAAAGGCTGCAAGATGCGGGGTGTGAGGTGTATTTTATCCCTGAGGGGCGTAAGCTGCATGGTAAGGGTGTTATTGTGGATAGGCGTTATGTGGTTGAGGGCAGTATGAACTGGAGTATTATCGCGCTCAGGAATAATTTTGAGTCCGTAACGTTAATTGATTCACCTGAACTTGCGGAAAAGAAGATCGCAAGACTAGAGGGGATTTACAGGACACAGAAGGAGAAGGAGGAGGCTGAAAAAAGGGAGAGGGCGCCTCTTTATCTCGATAGTATTATTGAAAGAATAGAGATTAAAAAGACATTACTAGAGGATGAGAGGTATTTTCCGGGGATGCTTAAGAGAAGTGACCGCAGGGCAATGGACCTTTACCTGATACTTACTGCATATAGTCAGAAGATAGAGAAAGATGAGTTTTTCCTTAAATTAGAGGATGCGGGATTGGGGCTGGGGTTACCAGAGTCATGGGATGATGAATCATTGAGGCGCCAGGTGATAAAGGCATTACGGATATTAGAGGATAGGTATAATCTTATAAAAGTAGAGTTTTATCATGCAACCGATGCGCATATAACTGTCTTACCTGTCTTGGGAGAGAGTTTTACGATAGAGACGAAGATTATTGATTCCGGCCGAATCCAGTTAGATTCGGCACTCCCTCGGACATTGCGTCCTCGGTCGCAACGGCTTAAATTTCTACTCTTAGTAAAGGCGCTTTTAGAGAAAGAGGGGAAGGGCTTAGATTTGGTGTCGCAGAAGGAGATTATGCGGCGTTTTCATATTACTGAGCGGACACTGGAAAAGGCTTTGGCGGATTTGAAAAAGTGATTGACTAAAGTAATTTCCGTGCTATACTAACTCTATAAGTTAATATCGGTCCCGAGTTTGAAGGGGGAACCTGGACGTTAATAAAGTAAAACCTTCATGGGAGAAATCCTGTGGAGGTTTTTTGTTTATAAGATTAACGAGGGGCGAGCTGCTTATTTCTCGTGGCAATACGTTCGTGCTAAGGACACGCGAGCCTCTATTGCTTGCGAGGAAGGAGGAAAATGCTATGGCGAAAGATGCCCCCGGCATGAAGGGATATCGTTCTAGGAACCAAGATGGTCAGTTACGTGACAAACGTGATGATACGCATGTTGGCACCATAGAGAAGAACTATGGTGTTAATCTTAGAGCAAGATCTGATATGCATTTAGGTGAATTTCTAAAACAACACCAGATCAAATCCCTGAACGATTTAATTACTGGAAAGTAGTTAAATTTAGCTCGCCCCTTTATTTTTTTTGAAAGAAAATAGCCTCGAGATGTGTCTTATATAATAGAAAGGAGATAGTAGAAATGGCCGAACAAACCGTAATATGTCCTTTTTGCAAAAAAGAAATTCTGTTAACTCAAGCTATTACCCAGAAAATTGAAGCGGACTTATGCAAGAAGTTGGAGAAAGGTTTTAATAAACGTGATAATGAGCTGTCAACTCTAGAAAAGACGCTTGCTACTAAGGAGAAGGCAATAACTAAGTTGGCAAAAGAGGCAGATAAAAAAATAGAGGAAGAGGTTGCCAAGAAACTTATCTTAGAGCGAGAGACAATAACTAAGGAAGCAAAAAAGAAGGCAGAAACAGATGCTTCCCTGCAAATCAAGGCTCTTAAAGAAGATTTAGAGTCTAAAGATAAGAAGCTTCAGGAGACGCAGAAAAATGAGCTCAACTTGAGAAAACAAAAAACTGCGCTGGAGGAGCGGGAGAGAAGCGTAGACCTGGAAGTTGCCAGACGAATTGATTCTGAACGCGCTAATATTTTTACTGAGGCATCCAGAAAGGCAGGGGAAGAATATCAGCTTAAAGATAAGGATAAGGACAAGAAGATTACAGATTTGATAAAACAATTAGATGAGGCTAAGAGAAAAGCAGAGCAGGGATCACAGCAATCGCAGGGGGAGGTATTAGAGATTGAATTAGAAGAGATGCTTAAGTCAGCTTTTCCTTATGACATCATAGAGCCAGTTCCTAAGGGGATTAGAGGCGCGGATGTCTTGCAGAAAGTCCATAATCCTATGGGACAGTATTGCGGAACTTTCATTTGGGAGTCAAAGCGTACCAAAGGCTGGAATGATGACTGGATAGATAAATTAAAGGATGATCAGAGGGAAATAAAAGCTGATATAGCAGTTTTGATGAGTATTGTCCTGCCTAAAGAGATAAATGGATTTTCTCAAATTAAAGGGGTTTGGGTTACTAGTTTTTCTCTTGCAATGGG
>JAHIEN010000099.1 GCA_018901615.1 Candidatus Omnitrophota bacterium
AGGTTTTATCGAGGCCACCTGACACCCTCGGCATGCAACTCCTAATAAGTTGCTTAAGTCGAAGCCTTTCGCCCCCAACTTATTCTTTTTTCCAAAGCGCACGACGCAATTCTCTTTCCGCCTCTCGTCGCCGTATCGCCTCGCGTTTGTCATAGAGCTTCTTGCCTTTCGCTAAAGCGAGTTCAACCTTCGCGATTCCCCTTTTAAAATATAGCTTTAGCGGAATTAAAGTCAAACCTTTTTGGGTCAACTGCCCCAGTAATCTTTTTATCTCTGACTTATGTAATAATAATTTTCGCCGCCTTTTGGGATCCGGATTGAACTTGCCCGCTTGAGGATATGGCGAAATATGCATATTATATAGGTAAAGTTCGTTTTCTTCAACCCTTGCGAAACTATCCTTTAAATTTGCCCTGTGCTCCCTTAAGGACTTAACTTCAGCACCCTTTAATTCAATCCCCGCCTCAACCGATTCGAGAATATGATAATTATGACGGGCTTCTCTATTTGTGGCGACCAATTCCTCTGCCATTTTGCGTATATACTATAACATATCACTGAGGATAAATCAAGACGAGCTTAAATCAAGGTAGTGTATTATATTATGTGTAAATTCAGGTTGTAGCAAATTTAAAAAGGGTGTATCCTCTCTTTTGAAATCTTTAACCCTTGGGCAAATAGCTGCCCCAAAAGTGAAAGGAGGTACACCCCAATGCAATACCTTGTCTTTGATAATAATGTAACACAAAGATGGAAACACGTAAAGGATTTTGTTGAGTCTTGCAATGATGTAAACTTCTGGGTAGATATCAAGAGACATACCCGCTTACTCCTTAAGGAGACTATGGAATTCTGTATGGATTATGAAATAACCAATCATATCAATGCTACAAGGCACCAAAGAACAGAATTAAGGCTCGATTACCGCAATGGTTACTACTATCGCAATCTCGATACCGAATTAGGCCCTATAGATGACTTAAAGATCCCCCGCCGTAGATTAGGATTATTCAAAACCAAGGTCTTTGAACTTTACCAAAGAAGACAAAAGGCGGTAAACGAAGCTATATGCAATGTCTTCTTATCCGGTGTTTCTACAAGGGATGTCTCTGCTGCTATAAAACCTCTCTTAGAGACAACCTTTAGTGCTTCCTGTGTATCACGCATAACAAAGAACTTAAACTCCAAAGTAAAGGAATTCCATAAAAGAAAACTTTTGGATGAATACCAGTTCTTATTCTTAGATGGCATTACCTTATCGGTAAAAAGCTCGTTAAAGGCGGTTAAGAAGCTCGTTCTGGTTGCCTACGGGATAACTATCTTCGGTAAAAAGGATCTTATCTCTTTTAGAATCGCCTCTTCGGAATCACAGAGTTCTTGGGAAGCATTCCTTAACGACCTCTACACAAGAGGGCTTAAAGGAGATAACCTTAAACTTATCATTACTGATGGCTGCAAAGGGTTACACGCTGCTTTGGATATAGTATATGCCTATACCAAAAGACAGCATTGCTGGGTGCATAAGCTTAGAAATGTGGCTAAAACTTTAAGAAAGAGCGATGAAAAACAAGTGCTTTCGGAAGCCAAAAAGATCTACAAAGCCAAGACTAAACGAGAAGCTGTCAGATTATTTCGCCTCTGGAAGAATCACTGGTATAAACTATATCCTAAGGCGGTTAACTGTATCGAAAAGGACCTAGATGAATTGCTTAGCTTCTTAGAGATACCTATACCAGAGAAATACAAGGCATTGATTAGAAAACGTATTAGAACTACTAATGTCATAGAACGCTCTTTTAGAGAAGTGCGCAGGCGCATAAGACCTATGAGCTGCTTTACTAATCAAGATAGCGTTAACCGTATTATTTATGCTATATTTACTCGTTTAAATAACAAGTGGGAGGATAAGCCTTTAGTTGAATTTACACAATTTATTTGACATTACCGATTTTTCAAAAAGTATGTTATTCTGACTTATGTTAATATGCAAATAAGGCGGATTTATGCAAAGCGATCAATTACGTAACCATCATATTCAATCTTTCTCAAAATTAAGCTTATCGGAACGGCTTACCTGGATTTTTACACAACATCAGTTTCTTAGTCAATTTATGGACTCTGAGGCAAGGCTAATCAATAGAAACATTCGCCGCCATGGCAAGAAATACTTCAGGGACTCAAATCTGGTATAGAATAATCAAAGAGTTAAATAAAGCAAGGGTTGACTATGTTTTAGTTGGAGCTGCGGCTTTAGTCGTCCATGGCCTGCCACGCAGTACTTTAGGCCTTGATATTTATGTCCCAGCCAAAGAGAATGCTCTAA
>JAHIEN010000100.1 GCA_018901615.1 Candidatus Omnitrophota bacterium
ATCTGGTATCCCGATTCCCGTATCTGAAATATAAACTATGGCCTTTTTATCTCTCTTTTTTAATGTAATGCCTATTTTACCATTTTTAGGTGTAAATTTTATGGCATTATCTATAATGTTAAAAAATAATCTCCTTAGGTGGAATTTCTCACCGTTAATATTCCCTTGGCCATCTGGAATATCCAGTGTAATTGTAATATCTTTCTGGGAAGCCAATACCTTACTCTGTTCATATATATCTTTCAAGAATTCAACTAAATCAAACCTCTCGAATTTAAAAACCTCTGGTTTGTAGTCTAATCTCGTCAATAAAAGCAGGTCATTGATAATCTTTAACATTCTTTCGACCTCTTCTAAATTGACTTTATTCAGTCTCTTATATTCGTCAATATTCCGTTCCTTTCTCATGACAACCTCGGTTTCGCCCTTTATTATGGCAAGAGGGGTCTTTAATTCATGTGCGACATGAGAACTGAATTCAGCTATATATTTAAAAGACCCTTCCAGGCGTGATATCATATCGTTAAACTCATCGACTAAATATTTCATTTCTTCATCCACATGCTCTGCCTTGACTCTTGCGCTCAAGTCTTCATGGGTGATATTACTGGCGGTTTTTGTAATCTCTACTACGGGATTGAGAATTCTTCTTGCAAAAAGCCTGCCGAAAAAACTGGCAAGCAGTAATATAATAGGGATACTAATAACAATGTGTAATAGCCGAAGCTGCAAAAGGTGGATAACAGGCTTTAATGAAGTTGCAATCTGAATTATATAATGGCCTCCGCCCTTGAAGGAAACAGGAAAGTTGATAAGTCTTAAATTACGTTTTTCATATCTTATGGTTTTAAACAGCGTCTTATTTTCCTGCGCAGCCTTTATGTTAAAAGGGATAAGCCCTTTGTTTGAATATACAATAGACTGCCCTTTGGAATCCAAAAAATTGACATAATCTTCCTTTAAGTCAAATTTATCGACCATTCTGAGCCATAATTCTTCAAGGTCACGTATCTTATCCTGTTCTGGATGTTCGCCTTCAAGACAGATTACTCTCCTGACAGCAAAAATAAAAGACTCCTGGTCATGACCAAGCGCGTCAAGATATGAGCTTATGGTGCTGGCTGTCTCTGACGCCTTTATATTGAGTTCATTGTCAAGTTCGTCATATAGGGTATAGTGCAAGCTGAGATAAAGAAAGGCGCTATAGACAACCAATATTAGGCCTAAAATAGCCGTGTACAAAACGCTGATCTTGAATCTAACAGAATTAAACCTTATCATCCTGAACGCTCTTTCAAGGTATAGCCTGTGCCGCGTATAGTATGTATGAGCTGCCTTTTAAAGTCTTTGTCGATCTTATTGCGTAAATATTTAATATAAACATCGATGACATTCGTAAAACTATCGAAGTCTTCATTCCACACATGCTCTGAGATCATTGTCCTGGTGACAACCTGATTGGCATTAAGCATAAGATACTCGAGGAGGGTATATTCCTTGCTGGTCAGGGATATTTCTCTGCCCGCTCTTTTAACTTTATGCGTAAGCTGATCTAACTCCAAGTCAGCGATTTTAAGAATCGTACTCTTGTCGGTTTCTTTTCTGCGAAGTAAAGCCCTTACCCTCGCCAATAGCTCCTCAAACTCAAAAGGTTTAGCAAGGTAGTCATCAGCGCCTAAATCCAAGCCTAATACTTTATCTTCAACCCTGTCTCTGGCAGTAAGCATTAGTATCGGGGTAGCTATTTTTTTACTTCTAAGCTCCCTGCATATTGACAGGCCATCCTTAAACGGCAACATGATATCCAGTATTATTAAATCATACGCATTGATCTCAGCTAAAAAAAGACCCTTTTCGCCGTCATAAGCTATATCCACAATATAATGTTCTTCTTTTAAACCGCGCTCTATAAAATTCGCTATTTTCTTTTCGTCTTCCACTAATAATATTCTCATACTAGCAAATCATACCGTCTCTAAGTTAAAATTGTTTTTTATATTTTAAAAATACTTTGTCGTCTGTCTGTGTCTTATCCTGCGCCTGCTCTTCTATTTTAGTATCATATTTTAACTCTCTCTCAGCACCAATAGCAACAGTATCTGTAACCTTATATTCACTCCCTACCTTCTGAGTTGTAGTCTGGGGTTCGTCTTTCTTCTGGGACTGCTCAACAGCATAACTGAGTTCTGCCTTGTCTGATATATCTTTCTTAACTCCTACGCCTTTTGTTCCGTTATCATATTTCAAAGAAACGTCTTTTATGCCAAAGGACTGCATCATCCTGCTTCCTGAGCCGGAAAATACAAAATAATCTATAAAATCCTTTGCGATATCCAGTGACATCTGGCCTTGATTCAAAGCCACATCAGTTCCCTGCCAGCTTCTATTTGTCGCAAGCCTCAATAATAACCTCTCCTTGGAAAGCGGCGGCTCTGAGGCTAGTCGTAAATCGGGCCTGTCCATAGTTCCTTTTAAAATTATATTAATCTTGGTATCCGCCACGCTTGCGACACCTTTTAAATCAAATGAAGGTTTTGTAGGGTCTCCGTTAAAAAATACCTTACTCTCTTGGAATTTAATAACTGCCGTCTTTGGGCCGAATAGTGACCCACTATTAAAAGAAATCTCTCCGTATATTTTTAAGACACTCATAATATCTTTAAATTTTAGATTAAAAGAGCCCGGGCAATTTACAACCGAAAAAACATCCCGCGACAGTTTTTCGATCTCAAACTCACCGATTATTTCCGGTTCTACTAAAGGGCCTCGTGCATAAATATCTAAATTATTTATTATGCCGGATACCTTTTTAAAATCCCTGTTACCCTCCAATAGTCCGATTATGGTCTGAATGTCGATAGACTTAGTATATATATTAAAATCCAAAGAGCCATATTCACAAGTCCCATAGAAAAACAAAGGATCTTCCCCTGGTATATTTAACCTTGCATTGTTGATATTGAAATTAATACCATCCAAACTTAAGGATTTGATAGAAGCATCGATTTTTTTAATTTCAAGCATACTGCCTTGAGGGAGACCTTTTAAATCTTCTATGACAATGTCTTTAAGCGATATAGTTTGTGATATTGAACCATCTATTTCTTTAATATCAATATCCGAAGATTTAATATATCGGGAAAATAACGATTTTATAATAAGAGATGAACCGCTTGTTGTAAAGAAAAGGTAATACCCTGAAGCAAAGATCAACACGATAAAAATCCCTACTGCCAGTATTAAAAAATAAATATTTCTACGTCGCATTTCATGCTCTCTTTCTCGTCACCCATAATTATACTCCAGGTAACCCACGAAAGCAAAATAAGATAAACACCATAGAGATTTCGCTCATAGATCGATTGTTCCGATATTTCATTTAATAACTACTAATTTACTCGTTAAAATAGCCGAATATGACAAGATCTGCTTCAAATCTCTAGTTAATGCCCCAAATTACCCCTCTAATTACCCCGAAATATAATCGATAAAGCCATTAACTAGGAAGCATTAACTAAAAGGCGATTCGGAGATAAAGAGATAGGCTGGCGAGATTTATCCGGCTATTTTAGACGAAAAAGATTGCTTCGTCGTCCGCCTAGGCAGACTCCTCACAATGACATGCAGAATATTTCCCTAACTCTTTGACGCGTCGCAAATCGAGTAGGAGGCGAGATTGCTCCCGCCGTCCTCTCACACCACCGTACGTACGGTTCCGTATACGGCGGTTCATAAAGGTTTTAAGAATTCGCCAGTTTTGTCGTTAGGTTCACTAATCCAAGTCTATTGAAGTAACTTACCGGATACGCCTCATTCATATGCGGCGCTCCCGCATTCCACCATGGCCCTCGCCCATTGGACGCTGAGACCCAAGATTGCGCTTCTTTCAATCCTCGATTCATCATGCGTC
>JAHIEN010000101.1 GCA_018901615.1 Candidatus Omnitrophota bacterium
CGATATAGCGCCTCTCATAGATTGTGTTTTTTTATTACTTATATTTTTTCTCCTTACGTCAAACTTTATATTCCAGCCTGGGATAAAGATCAATCTTCCCAAGGCTGTGACCAGCGAGGTGGTACAGGAGAATACGCTTGTTATAACCGTGACAACGGACAACAGGTTTTATTTGAACGAGGCCCCTATAACTTTTCCGGAATTAAAGGATAAGCTTAAGGCCGTGTCCGGCAAGAACAAACCCATACTTATAAAAGCGGATAGAGATGTTAAGTTAGGTAAGGTTGTAAGTGTATGGGATTTTTGCAGGAATGTTGGCATTACGCAGGTGAATATAGCAACGAATCAGGAAGTGAGGTAAGCTGATAGCTGCCCGCCAGCAATAACTGGCGAGGTCTCGCCATAGGCGGAATAGCTGCCCGCCAGCAATAACTGGCGAGGTCTCGCCATAGGCGGAATAACCCATGCTATTATTCAAAGATCGCATCCTTAACATTGCTATACTAGTTTCCGCATCATGTCACCTGGTCTTTATGTTTACGGTAACCCCTGTTTTTGTTTCAGGGGATTTTAAGAAAAACAATACTGCCATAGCCTTTCTTGGCGCGATACTTGAAAAGGTCGCTGCTGTCCCTGAGAAGGTTTTGAGCCCGGACAGGGCCTCTTTTATTCATAGACTGAAGCATGCGAATTACGCGGATTCAGCGCCTGGCAGGACTGCCCTGGCTCCTCCTGAGATCTCAGACAAGGTTTCAGGCGCGGAGGTTGACAAAGAGGAATTCATGTCTTCCATAGATAGAGGCGTTATGGTCAGTGCGCATCCCAGGGGGAAAGGCAGATCTTTGTTTGGTGTAAAAAAAAGCATACTTGAAGGAGAGGCAAAAAACAGGCTGGTGCTGTACAGGCCGGACCTATCCAGACAGCCTCTGTTCCAGTCTGATTTTAATTCAGATTATACGGTTGGCGTAAAATTCATGATATCAAAAGATGGATTAGTGGAAACCCCGGAACGCATTTTATCCAGCGGTTCTTTTGTGGTGGATCAGGCTGCTATCAGATACATCAGGCGATGGCAGTTTTACCCATATGATGACCAGGCGGGAAGAGGCCAGGAGGCCTTGATTCGCTTGAACTTTAGCCCTTTATGATAGAGATAGAATTTTCATCCGCTATAGCGATATTTATATTTCTGACAGTCTTTATTGTCTTTGTGATATGGCTGTTTACTGAAAAGAAAAAGGCGCTGGGATTATTGTCTCCGGAAAGCAGATTTTTATGGCAGTGCAATATCTGTACATATGTGTATATAGACAGCCGACACAATGCTATCTCACAGTGTCCCAGATGCAATAGTTACAATAAAAAGTCAAGCGAGTCCGCCTGAGGCGGACTCATTAAAAGGAGGGATTTATGCCTGACGAGAAAAAGGCAAGGCTGGAAGAAGACAAGGTACCTATATCCGCGCCCTTAAAGGTGCTGGAGTACAGGACAATCAGTAAAGGGTTTGGGTGGTGGTCGGCTGTGGTGCTTATTGAATCATGGGGGAACAAGCGCTTATGCCTTTACCTCTGGCAGAAATCGGAAAATGGATGGAAGAGAAAACAGAAATATACGATTCACAGCCAGGAACGCTGGCGCTTGATATCAGGATCTATTGAGGAACTCATAGAAGAGTTGCAGTAGCGCCTTGTAATCTTGATTGTTATGGTACAGAATATGAGACATATAACGCTAAATCGCAAGAGTGGTGTCGCGCTTTTTATAGCATTGGCCCTATTGTTCCTGCTTTCAGTATGCAGTATAGTAGTGCTATTGACAGTATATAACTATACCAATGTCTCTGAAAACCAGATAAAGAGATTAAGGGCCATGAAGTTATCAGAAGCAGGTATTAACTATGCATATTGGAAGATCAGAATAGGGAAAGATGATGATGGAGATCCAATAATCTATCCATGTACTTTAATCCCGCCTATTTCCTTGCCCACAGGTTTTAGCATAAGCGTAGATATTGCCGAAGACGCAGGCACAGGCACGAAAACAATAGATTCCAAAGTTATATATTAATTTCCTAACCATTTATAATTCAAATAGTTAGATAGATACCAACCTTTTAGAAATATCTTTTTATTCTCCCTCCCCTTGACAAAGTAAGTTCTTTATGGCATATTTGATTCTACCTAACTCCAGGTAACTCTATTAGGGGGTGTTATAGATGTCTAGACTCATGGATACAGATGAATTGGCCAGATATCTTAAGCTTGAAAAGCAGACCATATACAATTGGCTGCACCAGAAAAAGATTTCAGGAATGAAGGTAGGCCACGTATGGCGCTTTGATAAGAAGGCGATTGATAAGTGGCTGTTTTCTAATATGATAGAGGCCAAGGCGAAAACAAAATAAAGGTTTGATATATGCAGACAAATATCCTTTCTATGATCAATAGAAAGACAGTCACGGGTTTATATATAGGCCCTGACACAGTAGATGTGGTCGTACTTAAAGGCTCGTTGAAAGGGCCTAAACTTGTAACATTCGGCCAGACTTATATATATCCCAAAGATAAAATCGCGGGGGAAGAGGTGATTGTCTCTAAGATGTCTTCTGACGTGCCAGCGGAAAACGTGGCGCAGAAAGAAACAATAAAAAAGACAAGGGACGATTATATAGTAGAAGCTATACAGAGAGTCTTTAAGGAAAATGATCTTAAGGCGGGCAGTGTCATATGCGCGATCTCCAGCGAAGATGTCATGGTGCGATATTTTCAGATGCCCAAGATACCAAAACAGGAATGGGCCTCGGCCATAAATTTTGAGGCAAAACGCTATATACCTTTCCGCATGGAAGAAGTGACATCTGACTTTAAGGTTGTGACAAGTAAGTCGTCTTCCAGCGGCATGGATGTAGTATTTGTCGCGGTCAAGCAGAAATTAATAGAACGCTTAGTAACAATGGTCGAGAGAGCAGGTATAAAACCTATTATCGTAGAGCCTGCCCCATTTAGCCTGATAAGGGCATTTAGCGCAGCTGATCAAATAAGCACCAAGGTAAATACGGCGATTGTAAACATAGAAACAAAAGGCGCCAGTATAAGTATATTGAAAAATGGCGTACCTTATATAATAAGGGACATACCTTTTGAAGAGACTGCCAGAGAAAGAAAGTCTATTGAGCCAGTATTCGAGAAACTTCTTGCCGAGATAAAGCTCTCATTCGATTTTTACGAAAAACAATTTCCTTCAGAGGTCATAGACAAGATAATCATATACAGCTGTATCCCGCTTGAGAACTGGCATGAACTCGTGGGTAAGGAATTACAGATACCTGTAGAGGTAGGAGACCCTCTCAGGGGAATAAGGATCAAAAAGGGTGTTGTCCCCCCTAGATTAGCCGTAGCCTTTGGCCTGGCCCTTAGAGATATATCAGAGCCGTACATAGACATCAATCTATATAAGGAGAAAATCCTTGCATATAAGCGTAAAGAGCTTTTTATCAGGATGCTGTTCCTTGAGGCGTCGGCCGCTATATTCTTGTTAATATTATTAAAGGTATTATGCATAAGGGCAATAGCCCCTCTTAGCAAGGAATTTAATAATA
>JAHIEN010000102.1 GCA_018901615.1 Candidatus Omnitrophota bacterium
AAATAATATTTTTTCTATATCATCCCGTGGCAAAGTTTCGATTTAAAAGACAGTTCTTCTTCCTGTTTATCGAGAAGTTGCTCTATCGATAGAGGCCTTTAAGAGCGTTGAGCCTGATCAGGAGAAGCCCTTTCAGGGAAGACATTATGTCATGTAAGAGCCTTACTTTTGACGCCCTGTCATTTTTCCATATGACAGGGACTTCCGTTATTTCATAGCCCAATCTTTTCGCCAGGAATAATATCTCTGCGTCAAACGACCAGTCATCTATGACGGCCTTTGAGAATATGTCATTCGCGGCCTTTCTGGAGAAACATTTAAAACCGCATGTAAAATCAGAAACATGTGCTTGGGTTATAAGATTGGAAAGCCATGTAAAGCCTTTACCGAAAAACTCCCGGAAAAACAGCTGGTGTTCGATTATCTCGGCGCCTTTGATCTTT
Organism: Candidatus Omnitrophota bacterium; assembly: GCA_018901615.1. Taxonomy (GTDB): domain Bacteria; phylum Omnitrophota; class Gorgyraeia; order Gorgyraeales; family Gorgyraeaceae; genus JAHIEN01. The sequence continues at coordinate 444 of JAHIEN010000102.1, forward strand.
CTGGTCCCCATAATGATATCTTTTTTCAGCTGGATCTGGGGGAGAAATTTTTCGAATTCTTCTATGGATGTTGAGCTGTCAGCATCCATAAACAGAAGGTAGTCGCCCTTTCCCGCGAGCATACCTTCCCGCACGGCCTTTCCTTTGCCTGAATTCTGCTCCAGACTCAGGATATTTACCCACGGGTGCTTGTCTTCTATTAATTTTACAGTATTATCGGTAGAACCATCGTCTACCAAGACAACCTCATAAGCGGCCCCTCTTTTAGAGAAATAGCTTTTTACGGCTTCTAATGTGGGTACAAGCCTTTTTTCTTCATTATAAGCTGGGATTATAACAGTAATTAACATATTGTGTTTAGGATAATGTAAAATATAATAAGTGTCAACAGGAAAAAACAGGACGCAGGTTTTATTTTCAATTGCTTTTATAACAAATTTTTGATAAAATCTATATTTATGGGGGATATCTGATATATATGACTTATATAATAGGAGAATGAAGATATGAAGAAGATTTTAGTTACTGGCGGCGCTGGATTCCTTGGGTCTTATATATGCGAAGAGCTTCTGAAGAGAAAGTATGAGGTCGTGGCTATTGATATGGCTGACGGGGAGAAGATAGCTCATCTTATGACCAATAAAAGATTTACATTTATACAGGATTCCGTGTGCGATACGGCCTTGATGAAGCACCAGATGAAAGATATAGATATGGTTTTTCATCTGGCTGCTATTGCAGACCCTCTTAAGTATGTGACAAATCCGCTGAATGTCATGGAGGTTGATTTACTGGCGGCCATAAACATCTTCAAAATAGCGGCAGAGAACAGGATAAAGATTATATTTTCCTCGACATCTGAGGTGTTTGGCAGGAATAAAAATGTCCCGTGGAATGAAGAAGATGACAGGGTGCTGGGATCTACGGAGATATACAGATGGTGTTACTCCACGTCAAAGTCCGCGTGCGAACATTATCTGTTCGCGCTTCACAAGCAGGAAAAAATTCCCTTTGTGATTTACAGATTTTTTAATGTGTATGGCCCCAAGCTTGATGACCTGGGCCATGGCAGGGTAATCCCTATCTTCTTAAAGCAATTCCTGAATGGCGAGGATATTACCGTCCATGGTGACGGCAGGCAGACCAGGACGTTTGTCTATGTCGATGACGCGATAGATGCTGTCATAAAGCTGGCGTTTAGCAAAAAGGCAGAGAACCAGGTTTTCAATATAGGGACATCAAGGGAATACAGCATGCACGAACTCGCGAAGACCATGAAGAAAATCGGCAATTTTAAGTCAAAGATTAAATTTGTGGAGCATAAAAAAGTCTTTGGTAAAGGGTATGAGGATATACCAAGGCGTGTCCCTGACGTGTCCAAGTTGAAAAAATATATAAACTGGCAAGCGCGGGTATCTCTGGAGAAGGGCCTGAAAAAGACAATAGAATACTACCGGAATAGAAAGGGAATATAGATCATGAGAATCGCGATATTCGCGGCAGGCGGGCTTGGCAAGGTTATATGCGATGCACTGAAGAAGGATGGTAGTCACGATATTGTCGGGTTCTTTGATGATAAAAAGAAGGGTAAGTTTTTTGGTTATCCTATCCTGGGAAAATGCGGCCAGTATCAGGCGCTTTGCAAAAGACTTAATATACAGGGCTTGATTGTCGCGTTCGGGTATTTCTTTTTAGATAAAAGACTCTCTTATTATAAAAAAATACTGAACAGCAAAAAATTACATCTTGTGAATGCCGTCCATCCCAAGGCTATAATATCAGATGACGTTAAGATAGGGCAGGGTATTTATATCGGGCCCGGCGTCATTGTAAATCCCGGAACCAGGATAGGCGATAATTCAGTGGTATGGTCAGGCGCGATAATCGAACATGATAATATTATAGCCAGGAATGTCTTTATCACGCCAGGGGTTAAGACAGCAGGATACACTAAAATAGGTGATAATTCTTTTGTAGGCCTGGCTGCTAATATAGCTAAGTCAAATATAGGAAAGAACGTTACTGTGGCTGCGGGTAGTTTAGTTTTGAGTGATATAAAATCAAACAGTTATGTCTGTGGTGTTCCTGCCAGGACTATTAAGATCAAGAAAAGACTGGCCTATGTCTAAGAGGTATATCTTTGTCTGCGAAATAGGATGGCAGAAAACAAGAGGGCTTTCTATTTCTTTGGCGCAGAAAAAAATACGTTCAGTTGTTTTAATAAAGGGAATGCCTGATAAACAAGTCAAGAACATGATTACGAAATACGAAGGCGTAAAGAACGTGTTTATTCCGGAGAAGTTCTTTAAGCCATATATGTTTAGTTATATTTTTTTAAATATATTTACAGGCCGGTCATTATCTTTATTTGCGGAGACCAAAGAAAAAACTTATATTGGATTAGAAAATCTGAAAAGACTTTTTCCTAGGATTGAATTGACGAGACTCCATACCTGATGAAAGTCGCTATTGTATTCGGAAAACAACGCCCTGATACCATGGGCATATATTTTGAAAAAGCCTTCATACAATTAGGCCATGACGTG
>JAHIEN010000103.1 GCA_018901615.1 Candidatus Omnitrophota bacterium
GGAACTTGACCTGGTTTTTCAGAAGAAAGGCGGCCTTTACGGTATTGAGGTTAAATACAGCCATGCGCCTTCAGTTACGCTGTCTATGCGTTCTGCTATCGCGGAATTGTCCCTAAAACATCTTTGGGTAGTTTATCCGGGCAGTGAAGCGTATAAGCTGGATAAGAATATATCAGTCACGCCGTTAAAAGATATTTATAAACAGATGATATTAGGAGCATAAGGAACTATGTGTGGGATATGTGGCAAGATTAGTTTAAGTGGGAATGTGACGGAAGAACTCATCAGGAAGATGTGTGGAGTTCTTACGCACAGAGGGCCGGATGATGAGGGAATGTGGATAGCGGCTGGGGTGGATTCCCGCTTTCGCGGGAATGACAGGTGTTGCAATATTGGACTAGGACATAGAAGATTGGCTATTATTGACCTATCGCCTGCAGGACATCAGCCGATGAGCAATGAAGATGAGTCAATGTGGATAGTTTTGAACGGCGAGATTTATAATTTTATTGAGTTAAGAGAAACGCTCGAGAAAAAAGGCCACAGGTTTAAATCCCACACGGATACAGAAGTAGTTTTGCATTTGTATGAAGAAAAAGGGACTGAGTGCCTCAAAGATTTAAGAGGGCCATTTGCTTTCGCTATATGGGATAGTCGCAAAGAAAGGCTTTTTATCGCGAGAGATAGGATTGGCAAAAAACCCATATTTTATACCTATAAAAATCAAACATTAACCTTTGCTTCAGAAATTAAAGCGATTCTTCAGGATCCTGAAGTGAGCGCGGAAGTCAATAGGCCCGCTATCACGGATTACCTAAGTTACGGATATACGCCTACGCCTGAAACCATGTTTAAAGGCATTATGAAGCTCCCGCCTGCTCATTTTATGATCTATGAAAAAGGCAATATAAGATTAGAAAAATACTGGGAACTGGATTTTTCTAAGAAACTAAAATTATCCGAGAGGGAATATTGCGACAGAACAATGGATATGCTGGAAGAGTGTACCAAGATACGGCTTATAAGCGATGTGCCGCTCGGAGCGTTTTTAAGCGGGGGTATAGATTCGAGCGCTGTAGTATATATGATGAGTAAGCTAAGCTCAAAACCTGTAAAAACATTTTCCATAGGGTTTGATGAGGAAAGTCACAGCGAGCTTAAGTACGCCAGTATAATAGCCAAGAGATTTAATACAGAACATCGCGAATATATCGTAAGGCCAAATGCTATAGAGCTTTTACCAAAACTTGTGTGGCATTACAATGAACCTTACGCTGATTCTTCGGCGCTACCTAGTTATTATGTTGCTCAAATGACCAGGCAGGAAGTGGCTGTTGCCTTAAATGGAGACGGCGGAGACGAGTGTTTTGGAGGATATGAGAGGTTTATGGCTGCGAGATATGCGGAGCTAATTAATAAGATGCCCATCCCATTTAAGAAAAAAATCATTGAAGCTATTATAAAAAGGATTCCTGAGTCTCTGGAATTTAAAGATTTTAAGACTAGGTTGCGCAGGTTCTTAGTGATGTCTTCAAAGTCGTATAAAGAAAGGCATTATAATTGGATGGCTATATTTAATGATCACGAAAAGAATAGCCTATTTACTGATGAATTTAATAAAGAAATATCAGGCAGGAGCTCATTTAGCTATTTAGATAAAGCATTTAATGAATGCGGCTCTCTGGATATAGTCGATAAGGTAATGTGCGCCGATATAAAAACTAATCTATTAGATGACCTGCTTGTAAAAATGGACATTGCCACGATGGCGAATTCCCTGGAAGGCCGTTCGCCGTTTTTAGACCATAAAATGATGGAATTTTGCGCCGCTATGCCAAGCAACATGAAAATAAAAGGCACAAAATTAAAATATATATTAAAGAAGGCATTATCCAAGGCATTGCCCAAAGAAATACTCTCCCGCGGCAAAATGGGCTTCGGCGTGCCCCTCGACGCGTGGTTCCGTAATGAATTAAAGGGTTATTCGTATGATATCCTTATGAGCGACAAAGCGATAAATAGAGGTTATTTTAAAAAAGAAGCCGTAAAGAAACTTCTAGACGAGCATGTGGCCGCTAAAGCCAACAACGGCGCTAGGATCTGGAGCCTATTATTTCTGGAACTCTGGCATAGGGAATTTATAGACAGGTAGTTTTTGACTATTTTAAATAGATAGTTAAAATAGCTTGACTATTTTAAAGGCATATGATATATTTCTTTATATGATAGAAAGAGCGCTTTATAATATAGCATTTTCGGAAGAATGGGGCAGGCAGATGAGGTTTATTACAGGCCCGCGCCAGTCAGGTAAAACTACTTTTGCCAAACTGAAATTAAAACGCGAGAATTTTAAAGAGTCGTATTATCTATGGGATCTCAGGCGTGTCAGAGAAAAGTATAAGGATAACGAGCTTTTTTTTACAGCAGATAATCCTCCTTCAGTCCGTAAATCATGGGTATGTTTCGATGAGATTCATAAAATGCCAAAGTGGAAAAATATATTGAAAGGCATATATGACTCTTCTTTTGAAAACTATAATTTTATAATTACAGGTTCAGCGAAATTTGATATATCAAAACGAGCAGGAGACAGCCTGGCGGGAAGATATTTCACATTTCATCTTTTTCCATTATGCCTGAATGAGTTGGTAAAAGCAGGGGATTTTTCCATGCCGGTTTCTGTAACAGCGGAGGATTTTATTAAACAAAGGATCAGCCGCGATGTCAATGCCCAGGAAGAACTGAAGCTATTATTGGAATACAGCGGTTTTCCTGAACCGTTTACCATGCAGTCTAAAAGGTTTCAAACTAAATGGTCGCAGGATTATCTGGATGCAGTTGTAAAAGAAGATATCGGAGCGCTTACGAGGATTATAGACAAGGAATATCTGTATGATTTGTATAAGCTCCTGCCTGAAATGACAGGCAGTCCGATATCTGAATCGTCTCTGGCTTCTCATCTCGAGATAAGCCCGCCTACTATAAAGAATTATCTTAAAAGATTGGAAGATTTTTATCTGGCTTTCAGGGTGCACCCTTATTCTAAAAATATAAAACGGTCTCTCTTAAAAGCGTCAAAATGCTATTTGTATGATTGGACTCTTGTTAAAGATATGGGAAAGAGGTTTGAAAACTATACAGCAGTTGAATTAAAAACGCGTATTAATCTATGGAATGATGCCACGGGAAGCGCTTTTTCTCTTTTTTATATAAGGAACAAAGAAAAACAGGAAGTGGATTTCTTGATTACGCAGGATGAAAAGCCATGGCTTTTGGTTGAAACCAAATCTTCAGACACTCCTATCGCGAAACATTGTTTTGATCTTCAGAAAATGTTGGGAGGCATTCCTTTGGTGCAGTTATGCATGGAGGACAATATCTGCATGCTGCAGAACAAGAATTCCTATAGGGTATCCGCATCGCGTTTTCTGGCTTAAACAGGCAAAGCCAATAACGGCGCCAGGATCTGGAGCCTTTTATTCCTGGAACTCTGGCATAGGATGTTTATAGATTGAAACACTCTCCCCTAAAATTTCTACATTCGCCCGCCACAGAAACAATGGCGGGCTCAGTATTCCGCCCACAGGAACCTAGAGCTTTAACTTGGGTGGGCTTCATTTTTATCCTTTCATTTTTATTATTTCCTATCAGTAGTTTCGCGGTCCCAGCGGACATCAAAGACATAAGCGACGGCAAATATTTCCAGGCTGTCCACGACCAGCTTTCCGGGGCAAAGGATTCTATTTACATAGCGATGTATGAGATATCGATAGATTTAGATAAGACCGAAAGCGAAGCGTATAAGCTGGTTCAGGATATAGTAGACGCGCATGCTAGAGGCGTAAAGGTAGAGGTCTATTTGGATAGGACTAAAACCTATGATGAAGATAAAAACGACTCCGCTTTTTTAGCGCTTTATAGAAAGGGCGTTCCGGTTAGATTTATTACGCCTGGTAAAAGGGTCCATGATAAATTGATAGTAATATCAGGTGACGAAGAAATTTCCTGCAAGCGGGATTTCTACCATAAAGATTGAGATAGGGGAGGATTAATATAGGCGGGCAGTGTATTATGGCTGTTGAAAGATCTCTGAGAGATAAGATATTACACTACATATTTAATTTTATGATATAATGTAGTGTAAAGGAGAATTGACAAATGAAAGTATTGCAAGGCATATTATCGGAGAGCAAAGAATATTATCTTGAAGTGAGAAAAAAAATAGAGAAGGGACTACTAAGTCTTCCGAAAGGAAGCATTAAAGAGAGAGAAATATCTGGTAAAAAATATTATTATTTACAATATCGCAAAGGCAAAAAAATTATCCAGAGGTATGTTGGAAAGATTAAGCCGGAAGCTATTCTTAGACAGATTAAAGAACGAAGTCTTTTAAAAGAAGAGCTTAAAAAGGTTAACGAGGCTTTAAAAATAATCATTAGATCTGAAGGCAGAAAGCATGGTTGAAATCGTTAGAGAAATCTTAAAGGTATTTAGTGATAACAATCTTTTTAAGGTAGAGGCAGTGATACAGCTATAATGATTAAAAAGCTTGGTATTAGTGCTATTCCTTTGCTAGATGAGGATATAGACAAGCTTCAGATTACACTACAAGAGGTAAAATAACAAATAATGTAGTATAAGCTGACATTTTATCGAAGCCGCAAGGATTGTATAGTAAATATGAAAAAGATCCCCGCCCTTTCTATAATTTTTATATTATTAATATCTTTCCTGAGCGTTTTTCCCGCGTATCCCTCTGATGATAGTTCCCCTGAAAAGATCACTGACCTGTCAGACCGTAAATATGAACAAGCCCTGATCGATCTGCTGGATAACGCGAAAGAATCGATAGTTGTTTCCATGTATGGTATCAGCCCTGGCGCCGGAGAAAAAAGTCCAGTAATGCTCCTATTAAATGACTTATTGGAAGCGAGGAAAAGAGGAGTCAGTGTTACAATGTATCTTAATACCCGTTTCAGGGACACTGATAAATCCGAAAAATCGCTCGCAATGACACGTTTCGTCGAAACGCTTCCGAGAGCTGAACTGTTACAAAAGTGGCGAAAAAGGCTTGACAACTTTAGTCTA
>JAHIEN010000104.1 GCA_018901615.1 Candidatus Omnitrophota bacterium
AGCCAAGACCATAGATGAGGCAAATAAGGTATTGGAGCGATTTTTACCGAGTTACGCTAAAAGATTCTGCGTAAAAGCCCTTTATAGCGACGATCTCCATCGAGCTATACCCAAAGGCATAGACCTCGACAGGATACTCTGTGTAAAAACAGAGAGGGCGCTCAGGAATGACTTTACCGTAGCGCATAATAAGAAGCTCTATCAGATACTTGATAACGTGAGGGCGAAAAAGGTGTCCATTGAGGAACGAATTGATGGCTCAATGATAATACGCTATAAGGACAGCGAGCTAAAGTACAAAAAGATAACGAACAGGCCGAAGAAAGAAGAGCCGAAAAAGACCTATGAATTTAAATTCAAGAAGGTATGTGTGCCTCCAAAAGATCACCCTTGGAGGCAGTTTAAGATTAACCCACAATATTCACATTATGAACAAAAAGAAAAAGTCGGCCAAAAAGAAAAAGAACTACTACTAACTGTATAACATGAAAATAGGACATTTCTATTTTGGTAACTATAGGACATTTCTAATTTGGCTTGACACGTAGACATTTCCTTCTTTACTCCCCGCGGTCTTTATGCTACAATAAAAATCTGCTAATTCGGATCTTAAACCCCTATTCAACTCAACAGGAGGTAGATCTTGGCCAGTCATACTATTAAAGATATAAGAAATATAGCATTAATATCGCATGCAGGGGCAGGTAAGACGACTCTTGCCGAAGCTATACTTCATAACGCGGGCGTGTCCAGCCGCTTTGGCAAGGTTGAGGACGGAACAACTGTCAGCGACTATAGCGATGATGAGAAAGAGAGAAAGGTCTCTATCAATGCCAGCGTATTGAGCTTTGACTATCAAGGCAAGTATATAAATATTATAGATACGCCTGGTTACGCGGATTTTATAGGAGAGGTCATGAGCTGTCTGGTAGCTGTTGACAGCGCCATAGTCCTGGTTGATGCAATGGAAGGGGTAGAAGTAGGCACTGAAAAGGTATGGGCCATGGCGGATAAGCATAATCTGAGCCGCGTTGTCTTCATAAATAAGATGAACAAGGAAAACATAAATTTTAATAATACAGTCCAGGATATAAAGACAAGACTGGGCAACGGGTGTGTGCCTGTGACCATGCCGATAGGCAGTGGTTCGAATTTCAAGGGCGTAACTAATCTCCTGGACAAGTCCGGTATTGATAGCCTGAACGGGGCTGAAAAGGATAATGCGCTGAAGATGAGGAGCTCGCTTATAGAGGTCATTGCTGAGAAAAATGACGAGCTTCTGGAAAAATATCTTGAAGGCGCAGAGCTGACTGCGGAAGAGATCGTAGGAGGTTTTAAAAAAGGCGTTGCCTCAGGCGAGATATTTCCTGTTTTTTGCGGCGCTTCGGTCATGGATATAGGGGTAAAAGAACTTCTTGCCGAGGTTGTGGAAATTTTACCTTCGCCTGACGAGAGTCCTGCGAGGATAGTGAAAGACGAAAAGACCGGTGAGGATAAGGAATTAAAACCTGATACCAATGCCTCATTCGCGGCATATGTATTTAAATCGATCTCTGATCCGTATGTCGGGCAATTGACCCTTTTCAGAATATTTTCAGGCGGTCTTAAATCAGATACAGGTTTTTATAACGTATCCAAGCAGGCAAAAGAGAGGATAGGTTCTCTTCTGAATCTATTCGGAAAAGACCAGAAATCAGTTCCAGAGGCTGTAGCCGGAGACATAGTGGCTGTCGCGAAATTGAAAAATACATCCACTGGCGATTCTCTGTGCGACGATAGAAATAAAGTCTTGTTCCCAGGGATCATTTTTCCTGAGCCGGCAATGTCATTTTCAGTAAAGCCTAAATCCAGACATGATGAAGACAAGATATCCACGGCCCTTCATAAGCTTATGGCCGAAGATAAGACATTTATAGCCAGCAGGGACGATCAGACCAAAGAGCTTATAGTTTCTGGCATGGGTGATCTGCACCTGGATATAATGATCAACAGGTTGAAGAAGAGATTCAATGTCGAGGTCGACATAGGCACGCCAAAGGTGGCGTACAAGGAGACTATAAAAAAATCAGCAAAGGTCCAGAATAAATACAAGCGCCAGACAGGTGGGCATGGTCAATATGGTGATGTTTGGATAGAGATCGAGCCCCTGGAAAGAGGAAAGGGGTTTGAGTTTGTCGATAAAATTGTCGGCGGGGCGATCCCGAAAAATTACATACCGGCCGTGGAAAAAGGCGTTCTTGAGGCCATGTCCAGGGGCGTGATATCAGGGAATCCCCTCGTGGATATGAGGGTTACGCTGTATGACGGCTCATATCATGATGTTGATTCTTCTGATATGGCGTTTAAGATAGCCGGGTCAGGCGCCCTTAAAAAGGCCGCTCAGGACGCGAACGTTGTGCTGTTAGAGCCGATTATGGACGTGGATATTATTGTGCCTGACGAATTTATGGGAGATATCACTGGAAACTTAAGCTCAAGGCGAGGCAAGATAACAGGCATGGATGTGCAGGGCAAGAGCCAGGTAATAAAGGCAAAGGCGCCGCTATCAGAGATGTTTAAATACGCGTCTGAGCTTAAATCAATGACAGGCGGGAGAGGATCTTATTCAATGAGATTTTCTCATTACGAGGAGGTGCCCGCAAAGATAGCCCAGACTATTACTGCAAAATACGAAGCACAGAGGAAAGAGGAGCAGGAGAAATAAGAAAGGGACTAGTAACCTGTAACCCGTAACCAGGAATAAGAAATTAAGAGCCAGTAGAGTCTGAAAATTCCTAGTTACTGGTTACGAGTTACTGGTTGCTGAGCTCTTATAAGGAGGAATCAATGTCTGGTCACTCAAAATGGGCAAGTATCAAACATAAGAAGGCGGCTACTGACGCGAAACGCGGCAAATTGTTTACAAAGCTGATAAAAGAGATTACTGTTGCCGCGCGTCGTGGCGGAGGAGATATAGACAAGAACCCTAGCTTAAGGACAGCCATTGACAGGGCCAAACAGGCGAATATGCCCGCTGACAACATAGATCGAGCTGTTAAAAAAGGGACAGGTGAGCTGGAGGGCGTTAACTATGAAGAATTTACCATGGAAGGTTATGGCCCGGGCGGCGTAGCCATAATGGTCGAACTCCTGACTGACAACAGGAACCGCACCACAGCTGACATAAGGAATATTTTTTCCAAGAAAAACGGCAGCTTGGCTGGAGCTGGTTCAGTGAGCTGGATGTTTGAGAAAAAAGGTTATCTTGAGGTGGAGAAATCATCCGCGCCAGAAGACAAGGTAATGTCTGTAGTGCTTGACGCAGGGGCGCAAGATATGGAGACAGGAGATGATAGCTACTCCATAACCACAGACCCTAGGGATTTTGAAGCAGTAAAAAAGGCCCTAGAAGACAATAATATCAAGACCGCCAGCGCGGAAATTACCATGATCCCGAAAAACACGATACAGCTCAAAGGCGATGACGCCAAACAGATACTTGGTATCATGGAGGCGCTTGAAGATCATGACGATTCGCAAAACGTATATGCGAATTTCGATATACCAGACGACATAGTAGAATAACCATGCGAATTCTCGGCATTGATCCTGGGCTGGCGATTACTGGCTACGGATTGATTGAATCATCTGACAGAGACCTGAAGGTAATAGAGGCTGGTGTTATACGCTCTGATGTCAAAGACAAGATAGAAAAGCGTCTTTTAGCTATTTACAGAAAGGTTACAGATTTAGTAAAAGACACAGCTCCGCAAGTGGCAGTGCTGGAAGATCTTTATTCCCACTATAAGCATCCCAGGACTTCCATATTGATGGGGCATGCGCGCGGGGTTATATGTCTCGCGGTCAAAGAACAGGGAGTTCAGCTGGTAAGTTATCCGAGTACCAGAGTAAAAAAGGCTGTTACTGGAAGAGGGCACGCGTCAAAACAGCAGATTCAGCGCACGGTGGCGAATGTTTTAAGGCTCAGCGTGCTTCCGGAGCCGGTAGATATCACTGATGCCTTGGCGCTAGCCATGACCCACGCAAACGTTTGTTTACGTAAGTTATAACTAAATGAGCTGAAGGCTTTTATGATTTGTCGTATCTCTGGAAAATTAATAGACAGGCGCGAAGATTCGGTTATCCTGGATGTAAAAGGGATCTGTTATGAGGTCCTGATCCCGGGAGCTGTTATAAATTGCCTGGATAGCCATGTCAATGAAGACGGTACGATATCATTGATCACTTACCATTACCTCCAGGTCGAGCCCTCCAGAGGATTTCCGTTTCTGATAGGTTTTCTGAATGAGATAGAAAAAGAATTCTTTGAAAAATTTATAACTGTTTCAGGCATAGGCCCAAAGGCTGCTGTAAGGGCATTAAAGATGCCTATTTCCACCATTGCCAGGGCAATAGATACAGGGGACATCTCTTTTTTGAAATCATTGCCCGGCATAGGCACGCAGAGGGCAAAAGAAATCGTGGCGAAATTACAGGGCAAGGTTGGTAAGTTTGGCCTTATCCAGGACAGCGCAGGCGTGGCTCCGATTCAAAAAGATAAGGAGAATATCCGGGAACAGGCAATGGATGTGCTTTTACAACTCCAGTATAAAAAATTTGAGGCCATGAACATGATAGACGCGGCCTTTAGCCGAAACCCGGACATAAAGACAGCAGAAGATTTGCTGAACGAGGTATATAAACAGAAAACAAAGAAATAAGGAGGGCACAAGTGCACAAGTGCACAAGTGCACAAGTTTAAAAGCTTTTTACTTGTGTACTTATGGCTTATGCGCTTATGCACAGCATAGTGACCAAGAAGGATATTAGAGACGATCGCGAAAGATTAATAACAGGCAAGCAGGCAGAGGAGGAAGTTGTATTTAATATATCTCTTCGTCCGGATAAAATGCAGAGTTTTGTCGGGCAGAAGCATACCATAGAAAACCTCAAGATAGCTATTCAGGCGGCGAAGCAAAGAAAAGAGAGTCTTGATCATGTCCTTCTTTCAGGCCCGCCTGGCCTGGGCAAGACGACCCTCGCCCATATAATAGCCCATGAGATGAATGCAAAGATCACAGCCACATCCGGTCCTGCCATAGAGCGGGCCGGTGACCTTATAGGTATTCTTACAAACCTAGGTGATGGCGATATACTTTTTATCGATGAGATCCACCGGCTTTCTAAGGTAGTGGAAGAATTTATCTATCCAGCGATGGAAAATTACCAGATAGATTTCCTGATAGATAAAGGCCCTTACGCAAAGACTATAAAATTTAACCTTAAAAGATTTACGCTGATCGGCGCTACTACCCGCGCAGGGCTCTTGAGCGCGCCTTTACGGGGCAGGTTTGGCATATTTTATCACCTTGATTTTTATGAGACAGAAGACCTTATTAAGATAATCGAGCGTTCTGCAAAACTTCTAAGCGTCTCCTTGGATAGAGAGGCTGCCCATGAGATCGCAAGGCGTTCGCGCGGGACGCCAAGAGTGGCCAATAGGCTTTTGCGCAGGATAAGAGATTATACAGAAGTAAAAGGCGAAAGCAAAATCGACAAGACAAGTGCTATAGAGGCCCTTAAATCACACCGCATAGATTCAGCAGGGCTTGATGAGATTGACCGGAAGATTTTGAAGACGTTGATAGATTTTTATGACGGAGGTCCAGCTGGCATAGAATCTCTAGCCGCTACATTGAACGAAGAGAGTGATACAATAGTAGATGTAGTGGAACCGTTTTTATTGAAGATAGGCTTTCTCAAGCGCACGCCAAGAGGAAGAGAAGTTACGAAATTAGCGTATGAACATCTGGGAATAGAATATAAAAAAGAAAATCAGAAAGAATTATTTTAAGAGGTTAACTGAGGTTATCTGAGGTTGTCAGACGTTATTTAAGGTTGTCTGAGGTTGCTTTTGCCTCTGCAACTTCAGACAACATCCGACAACTTCAGATAACCTCAGACAACATTTTCTATGAGATTATTATTACACATCTGCTGCGGGCCGTGCGCCCTTTATCCGATTAAAGAATTAACTAACAATGAGTTTGAAGAAGTTGTAGGTTATTATTATAACCCTAATATACATCCGCCCAGCGAATACAAGAAGCGCAGAAACGCGTTACATGACGCGGAAAAAAAACTGGGATTCAATGTGATATATCCCAGCTACAATATGGAGGAATATTTCAGAAAGGTTGCTCTAAAAGAAGGTTCGCCAGAAAGGTGCAGGCTGTGCTGGGAATTGCGGCTAAGAGAGACTGCCCGCTTTGCGAAGGAAAACAAGTTCAATGCCTTCACTACCACGCTTTTAATAAGCCCGTATCAGGACCACGCGGTTATTAAAGAATTGGCAGAGAATATAGCTAAAGATGAAGATATGGAGTTTTATTACATGGATTTCCGAAAAGGCTTCAGGGCATCTCAGGAAGACGCGAAAAAATCCGATATGTACAGGCAGAAATATTGCGGGTGCGTGTTTTCTGAGCTTGAACGCGTGAAGATAAAATAAGCGCGGAAGATATATGTCAAATATTACAGGACTGGGTAAGATTTTAGTTCTATCTGGAAGCGTTTTGATAATTTTTGGAGTTTTATTTATGCTGGCAAATAAGGTTCCGTGGATAGGCAGACTTCCCGGAGATATATATATAAAAAGAGAAAACCTCAATTTTTATTTCCCCATTACGACCTCCATTCTTTTGAGCATTGTCATCTCTCTAGTCTTATTTTTTATGGGTCGCAGACAATGATCCGCAAAACAATCGTCCTTTTTTTTATTGTTTTATTATTTTTTGAGCACAGCCTTTATGCTCTAGGTTCTCTGCCGCCGCGTAAATATATCCCGGTCAAGGTCAGGGTTATTAATGACGCTGAAGATGTTCTTATTCGCATAAAAGGTTTGTATAAGATAGCCGATTTTGGTAACGGGAATATTTTAAGCGAAGGCAAAGACCTGCAGGGATTGTCTGTTTCGCCTGGATATATTAAGGGTGAGGGCATAAAGCTTTTACCTGAATTAGGCGCCCGTGTTTATGTTAATAATCGCCAGTTCCGCGGTGACATAGATATTGTCAAAGATAAAAATAACCGGCTCTTCATTGTTAATCACGTGGACCTGGAACAATATCTCTACGGTGTTTTGTATCACGAGATCAGCCATAACTGGCCTGTCGAGGTCTTAAAGGCCCAGGCAATAGCTGCAAGGACTTACGCGTTTTACCAGAAGCTGGTAAGTAAGAATAAGTACTATGACCTGACTGCGGATGTATATTCTCAGGTTTACGGAGGCCGCACGTCTGAAAAATGGCGCACTACACGCGCGGTTGACCTTACTAGGGGTCTTGTGCTTACTTACGAGGATAAGATTTTTCCTGCGTATTTTCATGCCACATGCGGAGGCTCTACAACCGATGCCTTGACTTTATGGAATATTGATATCGCTGCCCTGCGCGCCAGGATTTGTGATTTTTGCAGCATCTCGCCGCATTACACATGGCAGAAAGAACTGACGATAGATAATGTGCAATCTATGCTGAAAAAGGCGGATTACGATATAAGCATTGTTTCATTTGAGATCATGAAAAGGGATAACTCAGGGAGGATCGTTGATTTTCTGATAAAAGGGAAAGATAAGGACATTAGGTTAAGCGGCAATAAGTTCAGACTGATCGTAGGACCTAATCTAATAAAAAGCGCTAATTTTGAGATAGATAAAAAGGGCAAGTATGTAACATTCACGGGTAAAGGATGGGGGCATGGAGTAGGCATGTGCCAGTGGGGCGCTTTTAATATGGCCAGCCAGGGCTGGAAGGCAGAGGATATACTGAAATATTATTACCCGGGCTCAGAAATCATCCGCATAGAATAAATGTTAATATTAGCAGATAAGCAATAGCTTAACTTGACAAAATGAGTAATACTCGAAATGTCAAGTTAAGGGGGAGTTTGAATGTTGGGATTGTTAGATTTTGATTATAATTTGCCAAAGGAATTGATCGCGCAGCACCCGAGCGAGAAGCGGGATGGGTCCAGGCTTCTGGTTTTGCATAAAAATAGCGGAAAGATAGAGCATAGAATTTTCAGTGATATTGTCGGATATTTTCAAAAAGGCGATTTACTGGTGTTGAACAATACAAAGGTTGTGCCTGCGCGGCTCACGGGGAAAAAAGAGACAGGGGGAAGGGTAGAGGCGCTTATTTTAGCTCAAGGAGATGAATATGAGGTTTTGTTGAAACCTGCCAGAGGGTGCAAGGTTGGAACTAAATTGATTTTTGGAGATGGCGCATTAAAGGCTGATGTCTCGAGGATAGAGAATGGGAGAAGATTTTTGAAGTTCCAATGTAATGGGGATTTTGAGGAGCTGCTCGACAGGTTCGGGAAGGTGCCTCTTCCGCCGTATATAAAGCGCGACACAATAAAATCTGACAGGGAAAGATACCAGACTGTTTACGCGGAAAAAAAGGGGGCTATAGCAGCTCCAACAGCAGGGCTGCATTTTACAAAAGAAATCCTGAGCAATATTTCCGCTAAAGGAATAGACGTTGAGTATATCACATTGCATGTAGGCTACGGCACGTTTAAACCGGTTAAGTCTGAAGATATCACCGCGCATAAAATGGAAAAAGAATATTTCGAAATAGATAACGCGTTAGCAGAAAAGCTTAAAACGAAAAAAGTCCGGACCATAGCTGTAGGGACGACCACGTGTAGGGCGCTTGAGACTGTAGCCGCAAGGCAGGCTTTGCCGCATACAGCAGAGCAAACTCTGCAGCTGCAGCAGGGTTGGACAGATCTGTTTATGTATCCTCCATACAAGTTTAAGGCTATAGACGCGCTTTTGACTAATTTTCACCTGCCAAGGACAACGCTTTTGATGTTAGTAAGCGCGTTTTGCGGCAGGGAGCTCTTGATGAGGGCTTACGAGGAAGCAGTAAGAGAAAAATATCGTTTTTATTCATATGGGGATGCGATGCTAATAATATGATAAAAATAAATGTTTGTGTAATGTGTAAAGTGTAAGGTGTAAAGTAATGTTTAAAATAACACATAAAGACAAAAAGACAAAGGCAAGAGTGGGGCTACTGGAGACGCCGCATGGGGTTATTGAGACGCCTGAATTCATGCCTGTTGGC
>JAHIEN010000105.1 GCA_018901615.1 Candidatus Omnitrophota bacterium
ACAGCAATATAAAGTTCAGTATAATGTATTAGGGTTTTACAATGAAAGATATTGCCACTAGATTAGGTGTCAGCGAGACAACAGTATATAACTGGGAAATAAGAAATATAAAGCCTTATAGAAAAACACAAGAAAAGCTCAGCGCCATCCTCGGCTTAACTGAAAAAGATATCTCTATCTAAAGACCGGTATTGTATTGCCTCTGATATATGATCCGCATTAATATCCTCACTCTCTTCAATATCCGCAATAGTCCTGGCTATTTTAAGTATCTTATTATATGCCCTTGCGCTAAAGTTAAGCTCAGTCATAGCCATCTTAAGTAAATCCTGCTCTTTTTGGCCTAACTTACAATACTTACGAATCTGCTTATGAGACATAGAAGCATTATATTGATATAACCCATTTAATCAAAGTGGGTTGCGTTCACCCCGTTAGATATTTTAAATGCGTAAATTTTTATGAAAATAATTGTTTCATATCTTACAGAAACTAATGCGGTTATGCGATACTCACAAAAAATTATCTAACGGGGTGAAAGAAAATAGCCTCCAGATGTGTCTATATTGTAGCCGCAGAGTTTACTCTGCCAATTATCGCAAAGCAAGCTTTGCAGCTACAACGAGGAGGTACAATGCTTTCTAAATTATATTCAGCATCAACTTTTGGGACAGAAGTTTATCAATTGGAAATTGAGGTGGATGTTTCAGGCGGATTACCTGTCATTACCATAGTGGGGCTTCCTGACACAGCAGTAAAAGAGAGCAGGGACAGAGTCAAAAGCGCGATAAAAAACAGCCAGTTTGAATATCCAAGAGGAAGAATAACTGTTAACCTTGCGCCAGCGGATATTAAAAAAGAAGGCCCTGCTTTTGACTTGCCTATTGCTTTAGGAATTCTTGCTTCAACAGGTCAGATTTCTTTTAATGTACTTAGAGAATTTGTCTTTTTGGGTGAATTAGCTTTGAATGGGAAGATAAGGCCGGTAAAAGGTGTTTTGCCTATAGCTTTGTCTCTAAGAAAGTCAGTCATTAGGAAGTTAATAGTCCCAAAGGATAATGCTTATGAGGCAGCAATAATAAAAGAGATTGATGTCTATCCTGTTGAAAGCCTTCAAGAAGTCGCCTATCTCCTTTCCAACTTTCTTGAAAAGAAGCCATTAAAATTAGAGATAGATGAATTAATAGAGAAAAAAGAATATGATGTTGATTTTTCTGAGGTTAAGGGCCAGTATTTGGTAAAGAGAGCATTAGAAATTACAGCAAGTGGTTTTCATAATATCCTTATGATAGGCCCGCCCGGCAGCGGCAAGACAATGCTCGCAAAAAGGCTTCCCACAATTTTACCTGGAATGACTACTGAAGAAATATTTGAAACTACAAAGATATACAGCATTGCAGGCCTATTAAACAAAGAAATGCCTTTGATTACGACTCGGCCATTCAGGGCAGTCCACCACACTAGTTCTGATATTGCTCTTGTGGGCGGAGGGCAAAATCCTAAGCCTGGAGAGGTAAGCTTATCACATAATGGTGTCTTATTTTTAGATGAGCTTCCTGAATTTCACCGCAATGCCCTGGAGAGCTTAAGGCAGCCCGTAGAAGATGGCAAAGTAACTATAGCAAGGGCAAGCAGGACTTTAACATTCTTGAGCAATTTTCTTCTTATTTGCGCAATGAACCCCTGTTATTGCGGGTATTTTACCTCTTCTTTTAAACCTTGCAGATGTTCCAGCCATCAGATACAAAAATATAGAAGCAAAATTTCAGGCCCGCTCTTAGACAGAATAGACATTCATATAGAAGTGCCGGAATTAAAATATGAATATCTTAGCTCAAGGAAAGAGGAAGAGCCTTCATCGAAGATTCGCGAGAGAGTTGAAAAGGCAAGAGAAACCCAGCTTCAAAGATTTAAAAAATCTGGCATTTACTTTAATTCGCAAATGACAGACAGGATGATCAAAAAATTCTGCATATTAGATAACGAAGCAGAGAATTTGTTAAAAATGGCAATCCGAGAACTAAACTTTTCAGCAAGAAGTTATAACAAGATTTTAAAGGTGGCCCGGACAATAGCTGACCTGGCAGATTCAGAAAAAATTACATCGGATTATATATCAGAGGCAGTTCAGTATCGGAGCCTTGATAAGGAGTTATTTTAAAGAAGTGGGAAGCTAATGAAACTTTCATGCCCCTCAAATTTTCCCCTAATAAGAAAAAGATTAAACTTTGCTGTATTAGCGGCATAATAAACATACAAAGATTTAAAGGTAATGCATGGATAATAGGGATATAAAACTATGGACAAAACAAAAAAGACAATGATAAGAAAAACACTTAAAGATTTAATAGAAGAAAGAGAAAATCTTGAGCTAAAATCTTCCCTATCCTTAATGGATGAGATTATAGAGGCAGTCTCTGCATTTTCTAACACGGAAGGCGGCAGGATTATTGTTGGTGTAGATAATGCAGGAAGAATTGTGGGCGTACAGATAGGAAAAGGCACGATAGAAAACCTTGCAAACAGGATTGCCCAGAATACAGACCCGCGAATTCATCCTAAAATTTCTGTTGAAGAGATAGAAGGCAAAAAGATTTTCGTTATAGAAATAAAAGAAAGCATTGACAAACTAATTGCTCTATGAGATAATATAATATGGGGCGATTAAGATGAAGATATGTAGTA
>JAHIEN010000007.1 GCA_018901615.1 Candidatus Omnitrophota bacterium
AAACGATGAATTATCCACAATATTGCACTTATTCACAAAGAGAAAAAGTCGGCCAAAAAGAGAAAGTTACTACTACTAAGAGTCAACTAAGCTACGGTAACATTTATCTATGAGTCATTAGGAAAAAGACCAATATCTAACAAAAGATATCTATCTAAGCGCATGACCAGTCCTGATCGCGAATGGAAGATTTAGTCTTTTAGACAGTATTTTGGCGGTTTTTAACCCCGCACCTTTTTACTATTCATCGACTTAAGAAATACATAAAAGGTGCGGGGTTCTCGCCCCCGACAAAATGCTGTCTAAAAGGCGGCCCCAAGTAGATTTGGAATAGCTGGGGGCAAATCTTCGACGGGGCGAGCAGGGGTGGTTATGCGCTTAAGAGGATAGCGTAACTGTTCAGATAATACAAGCCTGCAAGAGACAAGCCTGTTTTTTAAGCTGTCAGGTCCATCTATAGATACCTTTATATATCTGTCAGTGTAACCCTGCAGGATGCCTTCGGCTGACTTTTTGTCCTCTATCAATACCTGCACTTCCTTGTTTAGAAATTTATCAATAAACTCCCTGGACAGCCTGGCCGCAATTGAAGATAACCTTTTTTTTCTCTCTTTTTTTACGCGCGCAGGCACATTGCCTTTATAGCTATACGCCTCCGTGCCTTTTCTTTTTGAAAAAGGAAACATATGCACGCGCATGGGTTGAACTGTTTCTATAAAATTTACGGTTTCCTCAAACCTCTCTTCTGTCTCTCCCGGGAAACCTACCATTATATCCGTGCTTATGGCCATATCAGGGATCACCTGCTTCAGCCTGTCTACAACAGCAATGTAATCTCTCCTCCTGTACGGCCTTTTCATCTTTTTTAATATATAATCATCCCCGCTCTGAAACGGAATATGCAGGTGCCTGCAAAGTCTTTTCTGTGATTCAAGCTGGGATACTAACGCATTACCAATATCCCCGGGCTCTATTGAGCTCAACCTTAGCCGCCAATCTCCCTCGATACCGCAAAGCTCTTCTATCAGTCTTGATATATCTATGCCTTTTTTAATGTCCCTGCCATAGGCGCCAAGGCATATTCCGGTCAGGACTATTTCCCTGACCCCATTAGCTATAAGCTTAGAACATTCATCCAGCACGTCTTGCACAGGCCTGCTTATCGACCTCCCTCTTACAATCCGAACCTTGCAATATGAGCAAACATTGCTACATCCATCCTGGACCTTTACAAACACTCTAGTGTGGCCCTTTAATCCGGAAATGCTTTCGCTATGCGCTACTTGCCCCGTACCATTATGGCATGAGGAGCGCTTTGCGCCATGCGAAACGATTTCTGCTATGCGGTGCTTATCCTTATTTTTTACAATAAACTGGGCGCCCTTGAATTTTGAAAGATCCAGATCTTCGTCTTCCACCATACATCCAGTCACAATAACGCATCTGCCATTGCCCTTAAGGCCATTGCGAACAAAATAGAGTGATTTTGAATCGCTGGCAGATGTAACCGTACAGCTATTTACAACATATATATCCGCTTGATCTATATCTGGCGCTTCAATATACCCAGCCCTGACCATTCCCTCCCGTATCAGCTGAGACTCATACTGATTGACCTTGCATCCAAGCGTCTTTATATAAAACCTCTGCTTTGTCATGATTTAATGAAATTGTATAAACCCTTTAACCTTGCTTCGATATCATAAATTGACCTGGTGCGAATCAGTTGCGAGAAGATATAGCTCGGCCTCAGGTAAAAACTATATAGCGACCTGTCTATGGCCCTGTTCATATCCTCGCATGAAAGCCCTGGAAGATCCACTATCGTCCTCTGCTCTCCGCCAGGATCCACCCATTCATGCCAGTCTTTAGCGACAATATAATCGTTGTCCCTGCACCAGGCGTAAAACTCTGTGCCTGGATAAGGGCAGAGCCCGCTGAACTGGAGCGTATCAATAGGCAGGCTTGCGGCAAATCTTACTGTATTCTTAATGGAAGCCTTTGTCTCTCCTGGCGCGCCAATAACAAAACAACCGTGCACTGATATCCCGGCTTGCCTAGAGAGCCCGGCAAATTTTTTCATGGTATCAGTAGATATCCCTTTTCTAATCGCTGTCAGCACACCGTCATCCCCTGATTCAAACCCGACACACATCATCCTGCATCCTGATTTTTTCATCAACCTCAAAAGCATGGCATCGAGCATATCAGGCCTTGCGTTACATGCCCAGGAGATCCTTATTTTTTTGTCTATCATGCCCCGGCATATCTTTTCCAGTCTCTCGTGGTATTTTCTCAGAGTAAAAGTATCGTCTTCAAACATGACCTCTTTTAATGAGGGAAAAAGCCTTATATTGCTCTCTAGTTCGTCCAATACATTTTCTGTGCTCCTTGCCCTGTAAGACCTGCCATACATGACCTGAGGCATAAGGCAAAAGCTGCATCTATTTTCACACCCCCGGCCTGTAATAACAGTAAGGAAAGGTTTTCTTTTGGCCGGAGAGTAATAATCTCCAGGATCTATGTGATGCCATGCCGGAAAAGGCAGTCCATCCAGATCTTCGATAAATGGCCTGTCAGGATTATGTATTACCTGACCATCCTTAAGGTATGATATGCCTTTCAAATCCGTAAGACTGCCTGAGTCAGCAAACTCCTTCAAGGTATAATCATACTCCCGTCTTGCAACAGCGTCTAAAAAAGCCCTGCCCTTGTTTAAAGTATCATCGGGCTCAGCGCTAACATGCGGCCCAACCATCAGCGCAAAAACCCTGCCTCCTGTCTCTTCTTTACACATCTTTGCGTAATCAAGGTCAGAATATATAGAAGGAGTGGTGGCGTTGATGATAACGGCTTCAGGCAAAAAACCCTTGATAACCTTCCTGGTGTCTTCCATGGAAATATTCCCGGCCGCGCCATCGATAAACTTACACACATGGCCGTCTTTCTCTAGCACAGCTATTGCCGTACAGAGATAATCCGGATGACGCTGCTCGCGCGCCCTGGACCTGGCAAACCACCTTGCGGTCTTACAAAAGCCTTTGCCGTATGACGGGTTTAAGAATAATATCCTCATAAACACATGTTCGAGGTTTAACCTCGAACATACCTTGAATATACATGTTCGAGGTTAAACCTCGAACATGCTCATTAGACTGCCACTTCAGATTGATACGCAGTAAAACAGCATGCCAAAAAACCTGCCTAGTGTTTTTTCCGGAGAAATTCGGAATGGCAGGACATTGATGCCTCCGCTTGAGACCACATCTAATCCATGGCCCAGATGAAGCCTTATAAAATCTTCGAACGTAAAAGGCCTTTCTCTGATATTCATGCAAAAAGGCCTTACAGCTGACCATAAAGAGCGCCTGTTAGGCGCAAAGTTTATCAAGAACCCTCTGTCTTTTTTCATTGCCTTCATGTTTAAAACTATTATATCCTGTTCCTCTGGCGAGTAATGCTCCAGCAGGCCGTCTGTAAAGATGATATCAAACTTTATATCCAGCGCCTTTTTTAAAATATCGGCCTTGATATATGCCTTCGCCTTGTTTTTTGTAACGCGCATGGCAATAGACAATGCCCTGTCTGAATAATCCATTGAATATACATCGCAGCCTTTGGTTATAAAATAAGAAGAAAAAAATCCTGACCCGCATCCCGCGTCAAGCACATGCATACCAGGACCCGCGTATTGCCCCAGGATCTTTATCATACGCCTCTTGGCCCAGGAATAAACCGGCTCACCTCTCTCCTGCCAGAAACTATCCCATGCCTTATCCGAACTATTTTCTGATGATCCAGAACCTGATAAACCCAATTATACCTCCCGCAATACGCACAAAGACCCTTATAAATGTGACAATCGAAAATGCCGCATAGCGAAAATCCCTTTCTTTAAAAGATATCCTGAGCGCCAGTGGCAGTTGAATCATAAAAAGAACCAGCGCCAGCCCTCCGGCCACAAGGCCCTTTACACGGCCTATCGGGAATAAAAATAATAAGGCTAAAACCAGAAAAACCTCTGCAAAATCTTTCCAGTAACCGTAATCATCTCTTGTTATCATGGAATAGTTTTTCCTGTAAATCTTCATCCTCCAGTAACCGTGCCTGAACTGGACCAGGACATACCTCCAGAACCTCAGGATATTTCCATGGCCCACAAGGGCATCTTTCTCAAAATATATCCTGTAGCCCTGCCTTATCAGACGATAAGACAGGTCGCTGTCTTCGCCGCTGGCATGCGAATATTCTGAATCGAATCCGTTTAGTTTTTCGAGCGCGGCGCGTTTTAACAGGACATTATACGTGCCGAAAGAATTTATGTACATAGGCATCATGGAATGCCTGTATCTTATTTCAAAATGGACAAACTTATCGAGCAGGTATCTTGAACTGTCAACCGCGTAACTACCTGCCACCGCGCCCACGTCATCTTTGCCATAATGCTGTACCAATTTTGAAACCCAGTCTTCATAGGGTACACAGTCCGCGTCCGTAAAGCACACGGCGTCGCCTTTTGAATCCCTCCAACCAATGTTTCTGGCGGCGGCAGGCCCTTTTCTATCCTGATATATGTACCTGACCGGAAACCGGGCCGCGACCTGTCTTGTGTTGTCCAGAGAGCCGTCATCAACCACCACTATCTCTATCCGGCCCTTAAGATAATCCTGGCCCAGGCAGGCCTCTATGGTCTCCTCGAGCGTTAAGCCGGCATTAAAGGCCGGTATCACAATAGAGACAAACGGCTCATTCATATAGTCAGTCTTTGATCTCTTTATATGTCTTGGCCAAATTATTTTTGAAATTCAGGTTCTCAGGCTCAAGCGATATGGCCTTGGAATAACTTTCTATGGCGCTGTCAAACTCACCCAGCCGTGCGTATATATTACCGAGGTTATTGTGCGCATCGGCCTGTTTTGGGTCGATCTCAAGCGAACACTTAAACGCACGCTCGGCAGACCTTAACTTCCCGTTCTTAAGGTAAAGAAAGGCAAGGTCATTATAGAATCCAGGCCCTACGGCAATAAGGGGCAAAACTTTTTCGTATTCCTGCAGCGCTTCCTTAAACCTGCCCTGGTCTTTATATATATTCCCCAGACAAAAATATGGCTCGCAATAATATGGTCTTAAAGTCTTCGCCTTTTTAAAGGCCATGACAGCGTTTTCCAGATCGCCTTCTTTTGTATAAATGAAACCGAGACTGTGATAGGCCGGATAATAATCGCGGTCTATAGCCAGGAGTTTTTTTATAGACGCGAGGGCCTTCTTATTTAGACCAATATCGGAATAGGCATGACTCAAATTATTATAGGCCTGGACGTAATTTTCATCTAATTTTACCGCCTTTTTAAAACACATTATCGCCTTAGTATATTTTTTCAGAGCTATAAACGCAACACCCATGTTGTTATATGCCTCTTTATACCATGGGTTAAGAGATATGCTTTTCTTGCAGCAGTCTATTGCATCCCTGTAATTCTTTCTGGCGTAGTGTGACATAGCCAGATTATTCCATGTCACGAAAAGATAAGGGCTATCTTTCTCGTATTTTAATACGTTTTTAAAAAGCGAAAGAGAATCCTTCCACACCTTGGAATAAGACATGGTAAATACCGAATAATACACCAGGAACAGGACAAACAGGATATCCCTGGCCTTTTTTCCGTAGCGACATTCTATGATCTCTATAAAAAAAATGCTTATTATTATAAATATCCCGACAGATGGCAGATATAACCATCCTTCCCCGAAAAACACGGAAATCGGGTAAATATTAAGCACCGGTACAATAGTTATAAAAAACCACAATAGCCCAAACAATACCATCCTGTTGCTATTGTATAACCTCTTCCACGCCATAAAAAAAGCGGCCAGGAACGCGATAGAGGATAAGATCTTTATATTAAAAATTGAATACGAGGGGTTTATGTGCCATTCCATATGGAGCGGGAACGGGATAAGGAAAAGTCCTAGATATCTGGCCATCACCTCTATATCCGTAATCATCCGGGCATAAAACGGGATGCCTGCCGTAGAGGTCTCCTGCAAAATGACATTTCCGCCAAGATAGGATAGCCGCGCCCTGATTATCCCATACAATAGCATCAACAGAAAGTATGGAAACATCCTGCGCAACTGCGCATAACGCTTTTCTCTATCTGAGTAAAAAACTACTAGTATTAATAAGAATGGCACTATCAACGCTATCTCTTTTGAAAGCAGAGAAAATGCAAAAAATAAAAGCGACAAGAGGTAAATCAGTTTTCTATTGACCTTGGTAAATTTCATGAAACACAATATTGACATGAAACCAAAGAATATCGCCAACAGGTCTGCCCTGGCGGATATGTAAAATGTTATACCCGATATCATGGGCGCTATAGCAAAAATAAGGCATGTAAATAATACTATCTGAGGGGAAAGGCCAACGCCCATCAAAATAAGGTATAATACGACAGAGTTAAGCGTGTGGAATATTAAATTTGTAAGGTGATAGCCGAAAGGATTTAATTGCCAAAGCGAATAATCGATGACGTAAGAAAAAAGCTGCAACGGCCTGTAGAAATTGCTCTCTTTTTCGCTGCCCTCGTATATCTGGCCCGCGAATATCTCTTTTATCCAGCTAAAACTTTTTATAAACGGGTTGCTGACCACAAGGTCGTAGTCATCCCACGCAAAATCGTTAGCAAGAGATTTTATAAACACTATCACTAGAATCAGGATTATGAGCAGTATATGTCTTCTTTTATTCATCTGCTTGTAATATCAGAGACAGGTTTTCAATAAAGCCTTTATTTTCGGGCAATAGCGATAGGGCCCTTTTTATAAAAATAAGCGCCTTGGCCCCCTGGCCCCATTTGTAATAAACGCATCCCAGTTCATTGTACAAGAAAGGGCTGCGATTGTTATATATCATTGCCTTTTTGTAATCCAGTTCAGCGATGGCGTAGTTCTGTTTCAAAAGCTGGATATATCCCCTGACCCTGTACCCAGTCGCAAAGCGCCTGTTGTCTTTTATTGATAAGTCGCACTGTCTCATAGCAAGATCCAGGGCATGGGGTTCGCCCTCGTTTGCATAACTATCCGCGTAAGACATCGCAAGGTTGGTCCTATCAAAAAAACGCACCCTGTCCTCTTTTGGCCTGAAGCCGGCATATGTAAGGTCCGGCTCAAGAATTACATATAAAAATATCAGGATCGCGGTAATGACCAGAAGGTTCTTATAATTCCTGTTCTTTATTGTTTCAAAAATGTGATACGCCCCGTATGACGCGAACATAATAAAAAATGGTATCGCGGGCAACCTGAACCTTGACTGGATATGAAACAGCATAACAGAACCGCTTAAGACCGCGATAAAAACATAGGCCAGGCCAGCCTTTTGCCTTTTTATAACGCTCAAGATTATGCCTATAATGAAAAGGGCGCACACGAACTGAAAACTAAAAAGAGGCAAGCGTAAAACAGTCGGGAATTCTTCCCGGTATAGATAGTAATTTGTATTGGAAGGGGCCTCGTAGCCGTTAAAAAACATCCATATTTTTCTGGCATAGAGCCTCAGGTATTCCTGTGGCCTATTTTTAACCTCGTTTAAAAAAATATTTGCCATTTTTTTTACGCTTCCGCCTGAGCGGCCCTCCAGCCTATGGTATTCAGGAGACCAGACAACATCCACACCCGAAGAGGTATGTGTGTTCCCAACCCAGAACGCATTCACCTCTTTTGAAACCCGCAAATTTTTGTTGCCTGAAACTAAATAATTCCTGATAAGCACGGGTGTCAGTACAAAAAATAGCCCCAGCGTAAATATTAAAACGCATTTTAGGGCCCTTTTAAACGGCCTTATGGATACTAAAACAAAAGTGATAATGAACGGGAAAAGTATGTTTTGTCTAGTAAGGATAGAAAGCCCCAGGACCAAACCCGATACTAACCACAAGATAGGCTTATCGCCTCT
>JAHIEN010000008.1 GCA_018901615.1 Candidatus Omnitrophota bacterium
AATTCAGAAGGAATCACAATAGATGAAATAGAAGATTTATTTGGGATAAGAATGATATTTAGCTCTGAAGAAGATTTGTGGAAAGCCTCGGACATAGATAATATTTTAGGCGAGAGAATAAAGAGCGAAATTCGGCTTGCCAAAGACATTGGGTATGATGATTTTTATGTTAAAGTTAGGGACAGGGCTAACGAAAAACTAGTCTACGCAGTAGAATATATTACAGAAGATAACTATATTAGTTATACTGCAGGCGTAGCCGCGCACTGGACGTATAAAGCAAGGCGCGAGACAGGGCAGAATTTTGATTCAGATCATTTGAAATTAACAAGCGATCCGCGCGAGGACTTTAATTTACTGCAGCAGTCTTTAAAAGATTGGATATTTGTCTTTAGCCTGGAAACTGAAAAAATAGGCCAGAATGTATACAGGCCGCTTAGGATGAATAAATCTTCAAGACCCTCAGACTTTGCTTCAGCAAGAAGGGTGGATAGATTAAATAAAGACTACGATCATGCGGAATATTTTACGGCAGAGTATGACTCTATTACAGGAGAGTTTAGCGTTTCCCAAAAGAGGCCGCTCGGAGAAAACGAGCAGCTTAAAACAGGTATGGTATTAGAGGTATCTTCCAGGCCTAACTCGCTGCTTTTAAGTTTAAAAAACAAAGATAAAAAATTCTCTTATATTAGTAACACTAAAAAGCCGAGAACACGTCTTTTATTGGATAATCTGACAAAAGAAAAGATGGCTAAATCCGTAAAAGATGGAAAGGCTAAATTAAAAAATGCCGGATTTGACATAGAAAGAAAAGACCAGCTCTTTTTAAGCTTTCTCTGTAACCTCTATGGGTTAAAAAATATAGAAGAACTGTGCGCTGCTTTATCCTCCAGGGATATAATTTCAGTAGAGGAATTAGAAAAATATAAAAAAGGCAAGGAGCTTCTTGAGGGCAAAGGGTTATATTTTGTGAAGGGGGGCGCGGCATTAGAAAGGGTGAACGCAATATTAAAAGAGTTTTCTATGGGTTCTATTAAGGAGCTGCTCATTGCTTTGGGTAAGGACGAGAAGGAAAAGGGCAAGATAACGATCAAGAAAGTCAGCGAAGCGTTATTCAGAAATAAACCCGAGATAACTGTAAGCCCTGTGACTATAGGAACGCAGAGAAGCGCATATCATCTCATGATTACTGTTGTAGATAGACAAGGTGTATTGGCTGAAGTTGCCGGGATATTGAAAAAATTGGAGATTAATATTCGCGAGGTTAATTCTAGAACATTAAAGAAAACAAAACCATTAAAGGCAAAGATAGATCTATGGATTGAGGTTAAGGATTTTGCTCAAATCGGCAAAGCTATTGAAGAACTGCAGCTTAAGCTGGAAGCAATCACAAGCCTTTCTTCCCAGGCAAGCCATAACTGGAGAAGAGAAAAAATAATTATTCTTGCTCCGGATAAAATAGGGTTAACTAGTGACATAACAGCGGCTATTGCCAGCCTTGGAGTAAATATACGCAGCATGAATTCCCCGTCTATAGAAAATGATATTGCTAGTTATGAGTTTATTGTAGATATCCCTCCCGTGATAACTAATGAGGAATTTATTTCCGCCATTCAAAGCATTAAAGATATTATTGTAGAGATAGCGAAGCCTAAAACTCCGCTAGAACAAAAACTGCCTTCCAAATCTCCAATGAAATCAGTGAAGATAGATGATTTAACCCCTTCCGAAGCCATTTTTTCTTTGCCGGATGAGAAAACGTTTACAAAAGAATTCGTAGCCACCCACATGAACTGGTTATCGGGTGGGTTAAAAGATAAGCTTGTTGATATAATTGATAAAGCTGATTCACAGGAAAGTATCTGGGGCAGCTTTAAAGGAATAGAGAAAGATATTAAGAAGGAATGGTACGCTAAACGCAGCGAATATTTAAGAGGCGGAAGAAGTATAACAGACGAGATAGCGCACCTATTTTTGAAGCTTTTCCAGCTGGAGACATATCTTTTAAGACCGGCCAAGGATAATGCGGATATTTACGCAGGGTTGGGCTATCAGCCGAGTCCAGCAGAATTCATGAGCCCGGCTAGAGCGGTAAAACAGCTTAATAAGATAATGGAAGAATACAGCAAAGAAGGCATTGTCGCAAGTATAGCGCTATTGGTTGATGGCAGGTTGAATTTAGCTGCGACCAATACGCTTGACACAGAATCAGATATCCGCAGGCGCATGGATATCATGAGAAATACCCATTTTGCCGTGTGGGCAAGCTCTGAAACAAATACAATCAGGATAGACCTTCCGCGCTATATCCTGTACTATTTCAGTGAAAAACATTTTTTCTCCGCTAATAATAAGGGTTCGGAAGAATATGCTAAATATAGGAATTTAAGAGATGTGATGCATGACTATCTGATTGAATTAGCCAGGCGGCTTATAGATGGCGGCCTAAGCCCTGAGATGAAATTCGTAGCTTATGATGATTTAAATAAATCTCTTTTTGAGGATTTCGGGGAGAGGCATCCGGATACATTAGGCGAGGTTGCCCGGATAAAAGAAATTGCGGAAAAGGATACTGCGAATCTCGGCTCTATAAATTCCTATGATGCTAAGTCTCATGAAGATTTAAGAGAATATCTTAAGGCCGCAAACCAGATACAGATATACGGTGAAAAAATAGAAGGCATAGAATTCAGCGAAGAGTATGCCGCCATACTGAAGGATCTCGTGGAGGGATTGCCTGAAGACATAAAGATAATACTCGTAGAACATAACAGGGGTTCTCCTGATTCAGCTGAAAAAAGGATGCTTTTTTATGAAGAGAAACCCATGCGCTGGATTTTCTCCCACGTAGGCACCCGCAAAGATACAGGGAAGTTCATATACCTGCCAAAAACCGCGTTCCTGGAACTTTCAAAAACTGAATCAGGCAAAATATTTCTTAAAAAATTGATATTGGAAGAAATGCATCACATAGATCAAAAGCTATCAGGCGATTGGGCAGAGGATTATCATGGGTATGAAGATAATAAACTGAGGCAGTTTATAATAGATTATCTTGGGGATAGATTATCCCCCATAGAGATAAGGACGCCTATACATATATTAGATGACATTAATAGCGCCATAGGAAAATTAGGAGCTATTATAAAAGACATAGATTTTATATTGAGTAAGATACGAGCCCTTAAGCCTGAAGAGAAAAAGGCTTTTGACCCTAACGATCCACACGTTCTTGAGATAGTAAATTTACTGAAGAATTTGGAAGACAATTTGAAAGGTTCAAGGAGGGCAGAAAAAAGAAGGGCCTTAAAGGTTATTTCCTATATAAAAAAGGATTTAGCATCCGGGAATATTCGTAACACGCTGAGTAAACTGGGAAGCACGAAAAACGGCGCAAGGGCATTGTTGAACAGTTACTTAAAAGTTCTTTTTGAAAAGAAGAACCGCTTTGAAAATGAGTTAAGGCGAAGAAAGGTTTTCAGGCTAACAGCAGAAGTAGAATTTGACGCATATAAGCCGCATGATAAGGAAACCGAGGCTATTCTGACGCAAGAGTTTGACAGCTGGAGCAATTCCGAAGAGGCTAAAAACGTTGAATTATATGAAAGAATAGTTAAATTTTATGAAATCTGGTATTCAAGAGGAGAAAGAGGGCCTCCTGAAACAGCCTTGATATCCGCGCTTATTAAAGATGAAAATATCAAGGAGCTGATAAAGAATATCAAGGATGGGAGTAAGGACTTTGATAATTTATCGGCATATAAAAGGCAGGAAGAGGTAGAGGCAATTATAAAAAAAGAGAATATGAACGTACGCGATCAAAGATTGTTCAGGGCTATTACTTTTACGCCTAAATTTTACTGGGCTGCCAGAGTTCCTGTAAGCGCAAGAAAATATATCTCTATGCTTATTAGTTCGGGCATGTTTGGCGCAGGTATTTTATATGCCAAGGGAGTTTTAAATGTAGATTACACAGGAGACGGCTCAGAGGATGACTGGTTTATGAAATTGAGCGCGGAAGAACTTTCTGAAAACAGATATGACAGATCCCCAGGGCCGGGAGTTTTATTTACAAGTTTATCTAACTTCAGCGGAGAAACAAAAAAGTATTTTAGAGAACTCTGGAAGGCAGGTAAAAAGGGGCGCCTCTATGAGATGTACAATTCCTATCAGCAGACATCGATCCTGCGTGACTATATATGGGATAGGGATAAACAGGTTTATTTAATAAAGTGGAAGGATGTTTCAGGCATAGAAGAGAAAGGAAAATGGGTATTGGTGAAGGACATTCTAAGAAACAGACCAGTCGCTTTTATACATTCGCCTGATGACGGGTTGATAGAGCCATTAAAAGACTTACTAAAGGCGCAAGGCTCAGCGCGGATAAATATTTAATACTCCGAAATAGGGTCTGCGGAAAATCGCTTAAAGTTTTGCCCGCGCCGATGGCAGGGATGCTGCTTAATTTCACACTTTTGTGACACACAGAAAAGTGTGAAATTATTTTAAACGGGGCAAGGCTCTGTAGCTACGTAGTTGCACCATCTTACCTGTCCCGAGCGCAGTCGAAGGATGGTGCTGGGATGTTTAGCAGCGCAAGGCGCTGCAGCTACATGCGGCTACCACATGTAGATGACGAGGAGACTTTTTCAGCAATCTCAACAAATCCACTTGGTGCCACGCACCAGTGCGTGGCACTGATTCTCGTAGATTTTGCTTAACTAAGTTTTTCTTCGTTCTTTTACGTAGTTACTGCCTTTAAGCTGTTTTGCGTATTGTTTCAGATCCGCGCCTGTTTCTCCTACCTCTGCGACGTGCGTTATCTTTTTCTTTTCATTACTTATGACAGCTATAGAAATAGAAATAAGCGGGATCTTTTTTCGTTTTCCTTTCCTGTCTTTTGCCACTACATACCCTTTTTCTTTATCTTCTTTGTTATATAAATCCGGCACCATTAAGTCGAATTTAGAGATAATGTTTTCACATAATCCGTCTACTTTTTCCGGCACCGTCACTACCACAAAATCATCGCCGCCCACATGCCCTATGAAATCCTTAGTGGTGCCTTTTTCCTGCACAGAAGATATCAGTATCCTCGCGGAGTTTTTTATAACCTCATCACCTTTTTCAAAGCCGTATTGATCGTTAAAGGCCTTGAATTTATCAAGGTCTATGTAACAGACTGAAAAAAGCTTGCCTTCGTCAATGCGCTTTTGTATCTCGTTAAGTATAGATACGTTTCCGGGCAGTCTTGTTAAAGGGTTCGCGTCAAGATCCCGCGCTGTTCTGCGCAGTACCATTTTTACCCGGGCCACAAGCTCCTTTGGTTCAAACGGCTTTACCATATAATCATCCGCGCCGGCGTTTATGCCGTAGATCTTATCGGAAATTTCCCCCTTGCCTGTAAGCATTATGATCGGCATATGCTGTACGAGTATATCCTCTTTCAGGATCCTGCACACCTCGTCCCCGCATAACCTGGGCATTTTAAAATCCGTAATCAAGAGGTCAAGCTTGGTTTTTTTAATAATATCAAGCGCCTCCTGGCCATCGTGAGCTTCTATTACTTTGTATCCTTCCGCCTCAAGGGTTATTTTTAAAACATCAAGTATGTCCAGGTCGTCATCCACGATTAATATTTTTTCCATAAGCATTTTTTGCGTCTCCTTGTTCTAGGCCTTTGGCACTGTAAAGCTGAATTTAGCACCCTTTCCTAATTCGCTTTCGACCCATATCGTACCTCCATGGGCCTCTACTATCTGTTTTACAAGAGACAGTCCCAGGCCAGTGCCTTTTACCCCCTGGTTCTGCGCGTTATCAGACCTGAAAAATTCCTCGAATACCTTTTCCAGGTCGTACCTGGGTATACCCATGCCGCTGTCTTCCACGCCGAACTCTACAAAACCATCTTTGTCTTTTACGGATATATTGATTTTCCCTTTTTCAGGAGTAAATTTTATGGCGTTGCTTAAGAGATTCAGAAACACCCTTTCCATCTGACCTTGGTCAGCCATTACCTTATTACCCTTTGACTTGTTGCTCAATTTAAGAGAGATCTCCTTGTCTTTAACCTGAGGCGTTATAATATCTATGACTGAATCCAATACCTCCTTTATCGATGTTTCTTTGATCGCCATCTGGACCCTACCAGACTCTATCCTGGCTATATCAAGCAGGTCGTTGATAAGGTGGGCGAGGTCATTCGAATGCTTATCTATTTTCTCAAGACGCTCTTTCTGCGCAGGACTGACCTGGCCCAATTTTCCAGCCATAAGTATCGAGGCATAACCTTTTATGGAAGTCAGAGGCGTCCTTAGTTCATGCGAGACCGCGGATACGAAGTTTGACTTTGCCTTGTTCAGCCTTTTCAATGCCTCGTTTAACTTTGCCAGTTCCGCTGTTCTTTCTCTGACCCTTCTTTCAAGGTCCTGGTGGGAATTATAGAGCTCTGTATAAAGCATTGCGTTTTCAATAGCTGTGCCTATCTGGCTTGCCAGGACAGACAAAAGCTCTACATCTCCTTCTGTCAGCTTCGCGTAGCCAGAGTCATTACCCATGAGTATAAAACCCATGGTACTATCTTTGGCCACGATAGGGACTGTTAAAAACGACTCTGTTTTAAATATTCCTATAAGAAGGTCTTCGTTTTCGATCTTTTCCATATCCCTGTTTACAAGCACAAACCCACTTTTTTTAAAAAGGGCATTGGCCGTATTGCCCTTATTTATCTCTTTCTGTATCCTTTCGATATCAGCGCTAGAATACCCGATAAAGGTCTTTACAACGGCAGGCTCTGAATCGCTATCCTTTAACATTATAATGGCCTTTGAGAAACCCAGCTTCTGGATCAGGGGTTTATTTATCAGCAAAAACAGCTCGTTTATGTTCAGGGTGGAATTTATCTTTTTCCCTAGCTCGTGCAGTGTGTACAGCCCCGTTATCTTTTTGTCTAATTCCTCCCGGACCTTGTTGAGGGCAAGGTCTGTCTTTATAATTATTTTTGCCTGTTCGTCCAGCTGCTTTATGATATCCTGCAGCCTATTATTTTTTGCTTCTGAATCAAGGCGCCTGCTCCTTTCAAAAAGATAGACTATAAAAACAATAGAGGTGACTATGACCGAAAGTATCGTGTAATATGGTATGACCATTTTGCTTATCTCCGGGCCTAATTTGAAAAAAGCGCTATGGATATAGCCTGGTTGTGAAAATAAGATTGGCCGCTGTATCCATACAGGTCTACGGGCGCGTATTCCCCGCATGTATAACAGCCGAAAAAAGGGACATCTTTGCCCAGGGCCTTTCTTATTATCTCCACTTCTTTATGCTGGTCTTTTCTTAAAAGCTGCAGCCTTGCTATGTCACTAAAGACAATTGCGAAAGATATATTTTTTCCCATGCTGTTTTTTAATGCTTCCCTGCAGGCCTCTCTTGTGGCTTCCAGGGCCAGATTATTATCCCCTATCATAAGGTTAATATTCTTGTGCTCGGGAATCTCCGCGCTCAACACCAGCGCGCCATTATCTTCTATCCTGATAGGCGATCTCGTCATATATGTATCTTTGTCCTTGATGCGGATCCCCAGAGGATAGTTGCACCCTAATTTTCCTATACCTTCTTTGAGCAGTTCTCCGGGGTCTTTGCCTAGATACTCATTATACAGCTCAATCGCTGGTCTCCTGTCAATTTCTTTTAATATGTTGGAGCTGGATCTGGTAATCCTGTGAGGACTTCCTACTGGTTGCCACCCATGAGATACGCCAATACCCACATTGATATTGCCTCCTATAAACAGGCCCACTACAGAATCCGACAGGATATCATTATTGAGGTATTGCCAGGTCTTGCGAAACTGAAAGTTGTCGACGGCAGAGCCGCCTATTATAGGAAACCTCGTTCCCAGTATTTCCTGAGCGCCCCTCAGAACATCGGCCATATTCCCAGACAGGCAGTCTGTAAACATTATGTATAGCTGACGATCAGAGTTTTTAGCGCAGATAGATTCTTTTGCCGCCTTGTTTCCGGCAAGCCGCGCATTCCGACTTACATTTAAACTTGCGCTGGACGAAAAACTGATATCGGTGGAAGCTATTGCGCATACAGCGACAGCTCCCAGAAAACAGCCACCAGAGGTAATACTGCCGACAGAACTGCAGCCTACCAACAAGCAGCCTTTAATTACAGAGCGGATTCCTTTTATGGCCTCTTCTTGTTCAAATATAGGAGATATGAAGACAAAAATAACATCAGGATGTTCTCTAAGGTGGGAATACGCCTCTCTCGCCGCCTCTCTGCCAGCTAAGGTAGAATCCAATTTTGTGCTTACCCCTATCCCAACCTGAGTACCCATATCGTTATTTCAAATAATACACAATAACAACATAACTGTCAATCTTTTTACTTGCGGCTGTGCAGGTGACCCTTAACAGGTTGTGCGCCAATATGCTTATCTGAATAACAGTAATAATATTTTTAACCAAAACATGCAAGAACAGTGTTCTTTAAGGCCTATCTAACTACTTATTTTACTAAATGTCCTATTTCTTTTATGGGTAACCAGTG
>JAHIEN010000106.1 GCA_018901615.1 Candidatus Omnitrophota bacterium
CATCCTGACGAGGTAAGATGAAATTCAAAGGCAAGGTCTGGAAATTCAGGGATGATGTTAATACAGACGAGATAATACCGGCGAGGTTTCTGAATACGCAGGATGCCAGGGAGCTCGGCGAGCATTGCATGGAAGACATAGACGCTGATTTTCCCAAAAAGGTCTCCAGGGGTGATATAATTGTCGCAGGGAAGAATTTCGGCTGCGGGTCATCCAGGGAACACGCTCAGCTGGCAATAAAAGGCGCGGGCGTCTCTTGCGTGATAGCTGAAAGTTTTGCGCGTATTTTTTACAGAAACTCCATTAATATGGGTTTGCCTATTCTCGAGGTAAAGGATTTGAGCGGGATCAAAGAAGGCGACTATCTTGAGATCGATCTGGATAAGGGCTCGGTCTTAAATCTATCAGAAAACAGACTCTACAAGGCCCTGCCTCTTCCTAAGTTTATACAAGAAGTCATCCGCTCAGGCGGGCTTTTAAAGTGGATCAAGGAAAAGAAGGGGGTAAAAAAGAATGCAAAGTGAGCGAAGCGAACGAAGTCCTGAGCAAGCGAAGCGCGCCGAAGGACGAAGTCCTGAGCAAGCGAAGCGCGCCGAAGGACGAAGTCCTGAGCGACCGAAGGGAGTCGAGGCATACAAAATAGCAGTGATTCCAGGAGACGGCACAGGGCCGGAGGTAATGAAAGAAGGCCTGAAATGCCTTAAGGCAGTAAGCGATAAATGTGGTTTTAAATACGAAACAGCGGAGTATGATCTTGGCGGCGAAAGATACATGAAGACAAAGGAACTCGTGCCTGATTCTGTTTTAAAAGAACTGGCCGGGTTTGACGCGATATATCTCGGCGCGATAGGGCACCCGGATGTAAAGCCCGGCATATTAGAACAAGGCATACTTTTAAAATTGAGATTTCATTTTGATCAGTACATAAATTTAAGGCCTGTAAAACTTTACCCCGGCGTCTGGACTCCTTTAAAAGACAAAGGGCCTGAGCATATAGACTTTGTGGTGGTGAGGGAAAATACAGAAGGCCTTTATAAAGGACTCGGAGAATTTAAAAATAAGGGCACAAAAGACGAGATCGCGATTCAGATTTCTCATAATACCCGCAAGGGAGTCGAGAGGTGCGTAAGGTTCGCGTTTGAATACACCAGAAAGCGAAACAAAAGAAAAAATCTTACGCTTTGCGGCAAGACCAATGTCCTGACATACGCTTGGGACCTGTGGGACAGGACGTTTAACGAGGTCGCGAAAGAGTACAATGACGTAAAGACAGATTATGCCCATGTGGACGCGACATGCATGTGGATGGTGAAGAATCCGGAATGGTTCGATGTGATCGTTACTGACAATATGTTCGGAGATATCATTACCGACCTTGGCGCCATGATCCAGGGCGGCATGGGTATTGCCGCTGGCGGAAATATAAACCCCGAAGGTATCTCCATGTTTGAACCGATAGGCGGCTCAGCCCCTAAATACACTGGCAAGAATGTCATTAACCCGCTTGCCGCTATATGCGCGGGCGGCATGATGCTGGAATATCTGGGCGAGGAAAAAGCGGCGAACATGCTCGAAAAATCAGTTATGAAAGTAACAGGTGAAAAATTAAAAAGCCTTTCAGCAGGCAAAATGGGATATTCAACAAGCGAGGTAGGGGACCTGGTATGTTCGAGGCTTAACCTCGAACACTAAATTGTTCGAGGTTAAGCCTCGAACATGTTCGCTTAAAGGAAAGGGATTTATGAGTAAAAAATATAATGTTGCTATAGTAGGGGCTACTGGAATGGTAGGCTCTGCGTTTATAAAAATCTTGGAAGAGAGAAAATTCCCAGTTAAGAGTATACGCCTTCTGGCTTCTGAACGTTCAAAAGGCAGGATGCTTAAATTCTGCGGCAAAGACGTTCCCGTGCAAGAACTGGGCGCGGATTCTTTTAAGGGCATGGATATAGCCTTGTTTAGCGCAGGAGCGGGTATCAGCAAAAAATTTGCGCCTATAGCTGTGAAGTCAGGAGCTATCGTGGTAGATAATTCAAGCGCGTTCAGG
>JAHIEN010000107.1 GCA_018901615.1 Candidatus Omnitrophota bacterium
CCTGCCAAGACATTCAATAAAGACATAGACATATTCAAGATAGAATCCCTTACGGTTAAGGCGGATCGATCTACGGTGCCTCTGGACAGTAGCTGTAAGTTGGAAGCTGAATTAAAGATGAAAGACGGCTCTACTTTACCCGCGACGCGGCTTGTTGACTGGAAAGTGGTTGGCTCGGACGATTTTAAAATTGACAACGATGGAAATTTTACGCCGAAAGAAACAGGTACCGTTGAGATATCAGCTTCTTACAAAGAGACATTCGATAAAGACGTAGACATATCCGAAGTAGAATCCCTTGAGGTCAAGGCAGATCGATCTACAGTGCCTCTTGACAGTAGCTGTAAGTTGGAAGCTGAATTAAAGATGAAAGACGGTTCTACTTTACCCGCGACGCGGCTTGTTGACTGGAAAGTGGTTGGCTCGGACGATTTTAAAATTGACAACAAAGGGAATTTTACGCCGAAAGAAACAGGTACCGTTGAGATATCAGCTTCTTACAAAGAGGCATTCAGTAACGACATCAAGATTAAAGTCGTCGAGCCCGTTGAGTCAGATAACAAAAAAATAGACCGGGATAAGATTGACAGAGTACCTGCCAAGACATTCAATAAAGACATAGACATATTCAAGATAGAATCCCTTACGGTTAAGGCGGATCGATCTACGGTGCCTCTGGACAGTAGCTGTAAGCTGGAAGCTGAATTAAAGCTGAACGACGGTTCTATTTTACCAGCGACGCGGCTTGTTGACTGGAAAGTGATTGGCTCAGACGATTTTAAAATTGACAACGATGGAAATTTTGCGCCGAAAGAAACAGGTGCTATTGAGATATCAGCCTCTTACCTGGGGACATTCAGCAACGACATCAAGATACAAAGCGTCAAGCCTGTCGAGCCCGTAAAGAAAAAGAGTAAGCTAAGTTATTTATTTATGTTGCTGTTCTGGTTTTTGATGCTGGCTCTGTCAGCCCTGATATTCTGGATATTTATGAAGTCAAGGAGGCTTTATGAAATGGCCTTAAAAAGGCCTAGGGAATTCATAAAAGAGGTATATCTTATATTGTGCAGGGGGTTCAAGTTTTATGGCGTCCCCAGATTTGATTATATAGCCTTCAGGGAGTTTTTTGAGTCTGCAAAGGCTCTTATGGCTTTAAAGTCAGAACCCATGCGTCTTATAACAGAGGGGGTCCTTGAGGCCAGATTTTCTACCCACGATATATCAGTCGAACATTCGCAGAAGACCCTGGGATTATTTCACGAGATAAAAGAAGTCATACTTGAAAGAGAAAATCGAAAAGAGATCTGGAAAAAAGCCCTCTTTGTAATATTTCTCATGGAGATATTACTCATGCCAAAAGACATCAAGAAAGTATAGTCCACAGTTACGCTACACTCTTAGCGCATAGCCACCCCTGCTCGCTCAGTCGAAGATTTACCCCCAGCTATTCCAAATCTACTTGGGGCCGCCTTTTAGACAGCATTTTGTCGGGGGCGAGAAAACTTATCCGCCTCAGGCGGACTCGGACAGTTCTCGCCCTTTTAAAAACCGACAAAATGCTGTCTAAAA
This sequence comes from Candidatus Omnitrophota bacterium, assembly GCA_018901615.1. Lineage (GTDB taxonomy): Bacteria > Omnitrophota > Gorgyraeia > Gorgyraeales > Gorgyraeaceae > JAHIEN01. The sequence continues at coordinate 1,570 of JAHIEN010000107.1, forward strand.
GACTAAATCTTCCATTCGCGATCAAGGGCTGGCTATGCGCTTAGATAGATCTTGTTACGTATTGGTCTTTTTGCTCCGAGGCGAGCAGGGCTCCTCATGCGCTTAGAGTGTACCTAACTATTCGAGTAGTACAATAGATATTAGAGTTGACTTTACTATTATATTGCTGTAATATACTTCAAATAATACAATAACTATAATTTTTAGTTTAATAATGGAGGCAGATAATGGGCATGTGGGTTGGGAGAGGAAGAAAGGCGCGCAGGTGCTATGGTTTCGATGAAATAGCTCTTGTTCCGGGTTCTGTTACTATTAATCCGAATGAAGTGGATACCAGCTGGGACCTTGGCGGCAAAAGTTACAAGGTGCCTATACTCGCGGCTGCCATGGATGGCGTCGTGGACGTGGAGTTTGCCATTGCCATGAGCAAGCTTGGAGGGGTGGCGGTTTTAAACCTTGACGGCGTGCAGACACGCTATGAAAACCCAGAAGAGATACTTAAAAAGATCTCCAAGGCAACTCCGGAAGAAGCTACAAAACTCGTGCAATCCCTGTACGTAAAGCCAGTAAAAGAAAAACTTATCACAAAGAGGATTGAACAAATAAAAGCTAAAAAGGCCACGGCGGCTGTCAGCACTATTCCGCAGAACGCTGAAAAATTTGGCAGGATTGCACAGGAGGCCGGAGCTGATATATTTGTAGTGCAGTCCACAGTTATAAATGTCAGGCATATAGCCACGGAATACAAGGTAGTTGACTTGAAAAAATTTATCAAGTCCATGAAGATACCTGTTATCCTTGGGAACTGTGTTACTTATTCTGTTGCCCTTGAATTAATAGAGACAGGGCCCAGCGCTGTCCTTGTCGGTATTGGCCCGGGCGCGGCCTGCACCACGAGGGGCGTCTTGGGGATAGGCGTGCCACAGGTGACTGCTACATCTGATGTGGCCGCGGCCAGAGATTTTCATCACAAAAAAACAGGTAAATATATCACCATTATAACGGACGGCGGCATGGATTCAGGCGGAGACATATGCAAGGCGTTTGCCAGCGGAGCTGACGCTGTTATGGTCGGTTCTGCTTTCGCGAGGGCAAAGGAAGCCCCTGGAAGAGGTTATCACTGGGGTATGGCAACGCCGCATGCCAACCTGCCGAGAGGGACACGTATTAAAGTAGGGACAACAGGCACATTGGAAGAGATCCTGTTGGGACCTGCCAGGCTCGATGACGGCTCGCAGAATCTTGTCGGGGCCCTGATGACATCAATGGGCAATGTTGGAGCTAAAGATATCAAAGAGATGCAATTGACAGAAATAATCATAGCCCCATCCATAAAGACAGAAGGAAAATTAATGCAGCGCGTCCAGAAAGTAGGGATGGGGAAATAGCCATAGGTACCAGTAATCCGTAACCAGTAACCAGGAATAATGAGGTTCCCTAATACCTGGTTACTGGTTACTGGTTACTGGTTACTGGTTACGGTATATATGCTTCACTCCGATTTTGTCCACCTTCACGTTCACACCCAGTACAGCCTTCTTGATGGAGCTTGCCTGATAAAAAATCTGGTCGAGATTGCCAGACGCATGAAGATGCCCGCGGTTGCCATGACTGACCACGGCAATATGTTCGGCGCGATTGAATTTTATCAGGCGTGTATGCAGAACGGCATAAAGCCAATCATTGGCTGCGAGATATATATCGCGCCGCAGGGCCGCCTTCAAAAGACCATCTCCCCTGGTGGAGAAACATCCAATCACCTTATACTCCTTGCAAAAGACGAGACAGGTTACAAAAACCTTATGAAGCTTGTTTCCATAGGTTATCTGGAAGGGTTTTATTATAAGCCCAGGATAGACAGGGAGGTTCTCGCTAAATATTCAGAGGGACTGATAGCGCTTTCTGGCTGCCTGAAAGGCAAGATCGCCAGGCTTGCGCTTGAAAACAACGACGCGAAGATAAAGGAGCTTGCCGAAGAGTTCAGGGATATTATGGGCAAGGATAATTTTTATTTTGAAATCCAGGACAACATGATCCCTGAACAGAAAAAAGTGAGCGAGGCGCTGGTAAGGTTAGGCAAGGAGCTTGACATAGGTGTCGCTGCTACAAACGACGTGCATTATCTTACCAGGGACAGCGCAAAGTCGCACGAGGCGCTCCTATGTATACAGACACAGACTACCCTTGACGACCCTAATCGCATGCGGCTTCAGACAGATCAGTTTTATTTTAAATCACCCGAAGAGATGAAGGCGCTTTTCAGGGACGTGCCAGAGGCTATAGTCAACACCATCAAGATAACAGAAAGATGCAACCTGGAGCTGGATTTTTCAAAGACGTTTTTGCCTCACTACGCGGTGCCGGATGGAATAACGCGTGAAAGGTATTTGAGAGAGAGGTGCGAGGAGGGCCTGAAAAAACGATATCCTGACCTGACTGACGATAAAAAAGAAAGACTCAAGTATGAGCTGGGAGTTATAAATAAGTCAGGGTATACCAGTTATTTTCTCATAGCGTGGGATTTTGTGAGTTATGCCAAGCAGAAAGGAATAGCGATCGGGCCAGGCAGGGGGTCCGCGGCAGGAAGCATAGTCAGCTATTGCCTTGGCATAACAGACATAGACCCCCTGAAATACAACTTGCTGTTTGAGAGGTTTTTGAATCAGGAGCGCGTGACAATGCCTGATATTGATATCGATTTCTGCTACGAGCGCAGGGGAGAGGTCATAGATTATGTGATAAATAAGTACGGTCAGGACAATGTGGCGCAGATAATAACTTTCGGCACCATGGCTGCCCGAGCTGTTATAAGAGATGTCGGTAGGGTCATGAACCTGCCTTACGCTGACGTGGATAAAATAGCGAAGCTGGTGCCGATCGACCCTAATATGACACTTAATATCGCGCTTGAACAGGAGCCTGAATTAAAGGCTCTCTATGATCATGATGCCCGGGTGAAGGAACTCATAGATACATCCAGGCATCTGGAAGGTCTTACTCGTCATGCCTCCACGCATGCTGCCGGAGTAGTGATAAGCGAGAGCCCGCTTACCAACCACGTGCCGCTTTTTAAGACAGGCGATGGTCAGATATCTACTGGCTATGCCATGGGCTCCCTAGAAAAGATAGGGCTTTTAAAAATGGATTTTCTGGGTCTCAGGACTTTAACTGTCGTGCAGGAGGCCATAAAGATCATAAGCCGTATCAACAATATTGATTTAAAAATAGATGATATTGCCATTGATAACGCGAAGACCTTTTATCTGCTGAGCAGGTCCGAGACCATGGGCATATTTCAGCTGGAAAGTTCAGGCATGAGAGACTTATTAAAAAAACTCAAGCCTGAGAAATTTGAAGACATAGTCGCGCTCCTGGCGCTTTATAGGCCTGGCCCGATCGGAAGCGGGATGCTTGATGACTTTATGAAGCGCAAGCATGGCGAGGTTGAAGTAAGATTTGATCATCCTCTCCTTGAGACGATATTAAAGGAGACCTACGGTATCATAGTCTATCAGGAGCAGGTAATGATGATAGTTTCGCGCCTTGCTGGTTTTTCCCTGGCGCAGGCCGATCTTCTTCGCAGGGCTATTGGAAAAAAGACGCCCGAGATAATGGACCAGCAGAGAAAGGCATTTATCGAAGGGGCAGTGAAAAATAAGATCGACAAAAGGATCGCCGAGAAGATATTCAATCTCATAGAACACTTTGCGGGTTATGGCTTCAATAAGAGCCATTCAGCAGCCTACGCCATGATATCTTACAGGACAGCTTTCTTGAAGGCCGGTTATCCCGTTGAATTTATGACCGCGCTTCTATCCAGCGAAAAAGATAATACGGATAAAATCGTTGAGTATATAAATGAGGCGGAGCGGATGAAGATAAAGATACTGCCGCCTGATGTGAACGAGAGTTTCGCCAATTTCACAATGGTCGGAAAGGATTCTATTCGCTTTGGGCTTGGAGCTGTTAAAAATGTGGGACAGGGGGCGATAGAATCTGTTATTGACGCAAGGAAGAAAAACGGCTCGTTCAAGTCGCTCGAGGAATTCTGCGAGCGCACAGATTCACGTCTTGTCAACAAGAAGGTTATGGAGAGCCTGATAAAGTGCGGCGCGTTTGACAGCCTGGGCCTGAAGAGATCGCAGATGATGGCGATGCTTGGCAACGCGATGGAGATGGCAGGCGCCCTCCAGAAAGAGAAGGCCCTTGGCCAGATGCTCCTTTTCAGCGACCATAAGTCTCAAGACCACGTGCCTGATATAAAGGAATGGCCTGAAGGACAGCTCTTGAATTTTGAAAAAGACATGCTCGGTTTTTATATCACAGGCCACCCCCTCGCGAGACACGAGAAGATATTAAGGGAATATTCGACCGCGAGCAGCAGTAAGCTTAAAGACCTGGACGATGGCTCAAAAGTGAGATTCGGAGGGATAATAAACAAGGTGAAGCATACTATTACAAAGCGCAGCGGAGAGAAAATGGCGATCATGATGATGGAAGACCTTGAGGGGACTGTCGAGGTCCTGGCTTTTCCAGCGTCTTATAAAAATGTGTCAAAATACGTGAGGCCGAATCTCGCGGTGTTTATCGATGGAAAACTGAACCTGAGAGAACAGAGACCCAAGATCATAGCGGAAGAGATAACACCCATAGAGGATGCTAGGGCTCGTTTTACACGGTCAATGACCATAGACATTGTGCCGCTCGGTATGGAAAACGGGATACTCGAAAATCTCAAAAAGGTCATGGGAAAATACAAAGGCTCTATGCCTGTCTATCTGAATGTCTCCACAAAAAAGAACGGCTCATACCGTATACTTGTTGATAAAGAACTTTATGTAGCGCCTACCAATGAAATGGTCGAAGAACTAGAAGAACTCATAGGCCAGGGTCATATCACATTCCAGGCCTGAGAACAGGGGGAATTTAGTTGACAACATTTTTTAGCCATGTTACACTACCCCTTGTAATTAAATCAGATACATAAATCGCATAGTGCTAAACGCATGGCGTATATATTTCGCTATGCGATATGCCCTATGCGCTATGCGACAGAAGGAGGTATAGTATGACCAAAAAGGATATAGTTGTAAAGATTGCCAGTGAATCCGGGGTCAAACAGATCGACGTTAAAAAAGTCGTACAGATGACATTTGACATTATTGTCGATGCCCTTGCAAAGGGAGGAAAAATAGAACTCAGGAACTTCGGCGTGTTTAAGACAAAGTCAAGAAAAGGCCGCATGGGCCGAAATCCCAGGACAGGCCAGCAGGTCCCTGTTGAGCCGAAAAGGGTCGCGATATTTAAACCCGGTCTGGTAATGAAGGCGAAGGTAAAATGAGTCCGTTTGAGACGGACTCATTTTATCCTGAGCGAAGTCGAGGGATCTCTTCGGAGATCACTTCGCTCGTAGTGACACAAGGAGAGATATGCTAAAGGCCTTACGGGGCACAAAAGATATATTGCCGGCAGATGCCGCTTTGTGGCAGTTTATAGAATCTTCTGCCAGAGATATATTCGCAATATATGATTATAAAGAGATAAGGACACCTGTAATAGAAGAGGCGTCTCTTTTTATAAGAAGTATAGGTAACGCGACAGATATAGTGCAGAAAGAGATGTATGTGTTTTCTGACAGAGGAGAGAGGTCTATCGCGTTAAGGCCAGAGGCCACTGCTTCTATTGTCAGGGCATACCTGGAAAATTCATTGGGCCAGGAAAAAGCGGTTACAAAATTATTTTATATAGGCCCTATGTTCAGGAGTGAACGTCCGCAAAAAGGCAGGCAGCGGCAGTTTCATCAGCTAGGCGTAGAGGCAATAGGCTCTGATAATCCCTTGCTCGACGTAGAGGTTATTTCCCTGGCAGCGCGGATCATGCGGGCGCTGGGCATCAAAGATTTTAATTTAAATATCAATAGCCTGGGCTGTCAGAAAGACAAGGCCAATATAATTGAAAAGCGCAGAAAGGCTGTTAAACCTTACCTGAATTCTCTTTGTGACGAATGCAAAGAACGCTATAACAAAAATGTCCTGAGAATATTTGACTGCAAGAATGCGGGATGCAGGAAGATAGCGGAGGGCATTGAATCAGATAATCTATTATGTAGTGATTGCGCAGGTCATTTTGAAGCTGTAAAAAAAGGCCTTAAGGTTATTGGGATTAATTTTATTGTTGACCCAAAGATAGTAAGGGGACTTGACTACTATACAAAGACGGTATTTGAAGTCACGCAGAAAGACCTTGGGGCAAAAGACGCTATTTGCGCCGGAGGACGATATAACAGTCTCATAGAGGAGATGGGAGGCAAAGATACCCCTGCTGTTGGATTTGCCTTTGGAATAGAAAGAATGATATTGAGCCTGGAAAAAGATAGACATCTGATAAAACCGGAACTGGATGTATTTTTTGCTGTGACCGGAGAGGGGATGCATGAGAAGGCCTTTCAGCTGATGAATAATTTACGCGATAAAGGCCTATCTTGCGACATTGATTACGATGAAAAGTCCTTGAAGGCGCAGATGCGCATGGCGGAAAAATTGGGCGCAAGGTCAGTTATTATTTTTGGCGAGGATGAGATCAAAAGAGAAAAGGTCTCTCTGAGGGACATGCTAAAAAGAGAACAGAAGGAAGTTGATTTAAAGGATATCGTCGAAGAGATAAAGGCAAATTCAAAAAAAGGGGCCATATCTTGTTAAAACGTACTCATACATGCGGGGAATTGACCGCAAAAAATATAGGCGAGAAGGCGACGCTTTTGGGCTGGGTACATAAGAGGCGGGATCACGGGAAGATCATTTTTATCGATATCCGCGATAGATATGGCATTACGCAGATAGTATTTTTCAAGAATAAAAAGGCAGAGGAGCTGCGCAGCGAATACGTTATAGGCGTGACAGGCGTGGTGCAGAGGAGACCTAAAGGCACTGAAAACCCTAAAGTAACGACGGGAGAGGTTGAACTCGGCGTAGAAGAGGTAGAGATAATCAACAGTTCTCTGACCCCGCCTTTTGAGCTTGATGAAATGGCCGATGTCTCTGAGGAAGTCAGGCTGAAATACAGATATATAGATCTAAGAAGGCCTGAGATGCAGAAGAGGATATTCCTGCGTCACAGGATATGCAAATCAATAAGGGATTTTCTTGACAAAGAAGATTTTATCGAAGTAGAGACACCCATACTAACCAAGTCTACCCCGGAAGGCGCAAGGGATTTCCTTGTGCCTTCTAGATTGAACAAAGGCAGTTTTTACGCCCTACCGCAGTCGCCCCAGCTTTTTAAACAATTGTTGATGGTCTCAGGGTTTGAGAGATATTTTCAGATAGCAAAGTGCTTCAGGGATGAGGACCTGCGCTCTGACAGGCAGCCTGAATTCACCCAACTGGATATGGAGATGTCTTTTGTGGATGAAGATACAATATTTGATATCACGGAGCGTTTTCTTTGCCATGCCTTTAAAGAAGTCCTTGGCAAAGGCCTGAAGGCGCCTTTTCCCAGGATGACATACCATGAGGCAATGGAAAAATATAAGTCGGACAAGCCTGATATAAGAGAACCAGGAGAGGATTTTGCTTTTCTATGGGTAGTGAATTTCCCGTTGTTTAAATTCAATGAAGAAGAAAAACACTGGGATATGGAGCACCACCCTTTTACATCCCCTGTCCATGAGGATATAGACCTTATAAAGTCCGCGCCTGATAAAGTAAGGTCAAGGGCATATGATCTGGTCGTGAACGGAGTGGAGATCGCCAGTGGCTCTATAAGGATTCATAAAAAAGACCTGCAGGAAAAGATCTTCAGCCAGATAGGCCTTGACGCTGCTCATGTAAGGGAGAGATTTGGATTTTTACTTGACGCGTTCAGTTACGGTGCGCCTCCGCATGGCGGCATAGCGCTTGGCCTGGACAGGCTGCTTGCATTGATTAGCGGGGTCGAGAGCATCAGGGATGTGATAGCCTTTCCAAAGACTCAGAAGGCGTCGTGTCCTCTGACAGATGCGCCGTCTCAGGTAGATGAGAGGCAATTAAAAGAATTGGGTATAAAGGTTGAGAAAAGGAGGGGGATATGAGGAGAATTTTTAGTTTTGGTTTATTGATCATGGCGCTTGCGTTATCTGGCTGCGTGATGCGGCTTGTACCGCAAGAAATGGACAGAGTGGACCAAGAATTGACAGGTAACAGGGGCATGATAATGGGTGATCCCAAGGACCTGCCTGAGCCTAAAAAAGGCAAGCGAAAGACAAGGACAGTCTATGACCTCGAAGTAGAGATTTCTTCTCCTATGGATGCTAAAAAGGCAGAAAAAACAGATGTCAGTAAAGAGGAGGTCAGCAAGGAGAAATACTGGAATAGGGGGTATGTAAGCACAAAGACAGTATCAGAAAGAAACCTCATGCCTGTTGAGAGGAAAGGTTCCAGCAGTATTCTCTCGATGTCCTCAGGGCCCAAGGTTGTATATCAGAAGGCCAGTACAACAGAGAGCAAATATAAAAAAGAAACAGGCGAAGGCACTATTGTCGTGATCAAACAGGAAGAGACCAGGACATATGTTGTAGAGAAAGGCGACACACTTCAGAAGATCTCGGAAAAGATGTATGGGACAACCAAGCGATGGAAGAAGATCTATGAAGCGAATAAAGACGCGCTGAAGAGCCCTGACATGATCAAGGTCGGACAAAAACTTGTGATACCGGAATAAATCATGGAAAAAATAGTTAATATAAATAATATAGACGAGGCGCGGGAGCTGTTTGGCAGGTGCGACGAGAATCTGCGGCTTGTCGAGTCAGGGTTCGGGGTAAAGATAGCTTCGCGAGGAGAGAGGCTGTCGATAAAAGGCAATAAGAAGGCTGTAGAAAATAGCGCGAACCTGCTTGAGGAATTGCTTCTGATCTTACGTAAAGGCGGGGCTATAAAAAGAGACGAGATAGCGTACTCTGTCAAGTCTATCAAAAAAGACTCGGGCCTTGATCTGCACGATATATATCTTGACAGGATAGAGGTGTCTTCAAAGAGACAGTTTGTAACCCCTAAAACAGAAGGCCAGAAGAGATATGTAGACACCATAAGAAAATATGACATTGTGTTCGGATCAGGCCCTGCTGGAACAGGCAAGACCTATCTGGCAATGGCCATGGCAGTGAACGCTTTAAAAAAGCAGGATGTCAGCAGGATCATATTGACAAGGCCCGCGGTAGAGGCAGGCGAGAGTCTCGGGTATCTACCCGGAGACCTTAACGATAAAGTCACGCCCTATCTCAGGCCGCTTTACGACGCGCTTTATGATATGATGGAGCCGGTAAAGATACGGGATTATATTGAAAGGGGTGTTATAGAAGTCGCGCCCCTGGCATATATGCGGGGGAGGACGCTCAATAATTCCTTTGTCATACTTGATGAGGCCCAGAATTCCACAGTGGACCAGATGAAGATGTTTCTTACCAGGCTCGGCTTTGATTCCAAGACAGTAATAACAGGCGATGCCACGCAGAGCGATCTCCCGTCTGAAAGAGAATCAGGCCTGAATAACGCGCAGAGGATATTAAAGCACGTGAAAGACATAAAGTTCGTGCATTTTACACGAGAGGACGTTGTGCGGCATCCTCTTGTCCAGGAGATAATAAAGGCCTATGAGAAAAATTCTCAATAGAAATGTAAACAAAAACCCGAATTTTATATCCCATGTTGCCATAGGAATTCTTACATGTCTTTTACTGGTGGCGATAATACAGTGGGACAAAGGCCTTTTTAAGGCCGAGTTTCACGAAGGCGACATAGCCTTGAGAGACATTTACGCCCCATACGATTTTAATTTAAAAGGGACTGTAAATAGCAAGCTCACTGACGCCGCGATAAAAAAAGCCACTGATTTCCTCCAGCCAGTATATGTTTACGACCCTAAAACAAAAGATTCTCTTATAGAGAAAATAGAATCAATAGTACAGTCTATCTTGGCGCTGAAAGACCCTGCTCTTCTGACAGAAGAAGAAAATATCTCAAAGGTCAAAGAGATAGCAGCTTCTTATAATGTCTCAGATATTCTGGTGAGGGACATATCACAGCTAAAGGACCTTGACGTGTTTTTAAATCACGCCAGAGAGACTGTGGAGACATTGATGGCCTATAGAGTAATTTCAGATGAAGAATACTCCGGGCTAAAGGCCGGTGGGGCAGAGACAGTAAAATTGATAGATAAATCAAATGGCGAGGCAAGCATTGCGTCAGCTGATGAGTTTTTGACTCTGGAGAACCTGAAAGGCAAAGCAGAATCTTTTTCTTTTGCCTCAGTCAGAGACAGAAAAGAGAGGGGAGTCCTTCTTGACCTTATTAAATCTGTTTTAACTTTAAATACTGTCTATGGAAAGGAAAGGACCGAATCTGAAAAGCGCGCGGTAGCGCAGAATATCCAGCCGATTTACAATACAATAGAGGTAAAAAAGGACGAGACTATACTGAACAAGGGCGAGCGCATAGGAAAAGAACACCTTGCTATTCTTATGGCGCTTTCACAGAGCGAGAATTCTGCGGTAAAGATAGGCGGTGTTGCGGCAGTCTTGATACTGGTAGGGCTCTTTATGCTGCTTGTCACGCTGTATATAAAGCTTTACGAACCCATGATAATGAAGGGCACTAAAGAACTTATATTGCTGGCCCTTATAGTCATTCTCATGCTTTTTACCGCAAAGGTCATAGTAGTGTCTCCGTGGCCCAGCAACCTGATACCTGTGGCTGTGGCGTCTATGCTCATAGCGCTGCTTATCGACAGCAGGCTTGCCATAGTAACGACATGTTTTTTAAGCATTATGGTAGGTGTAATATCAGGCAACAGGATGGACATAGCAGGCGTGTCTTTAGTTGGTGGCATCATGAGCGTATTTGCCGTGCAGGGAGTCAGAAGACGCTCGCAGGTAATTGCCGCGGGACTGTGTGTGGGTTTTGCCAATATGAGCTACCTTATCGGCATGGGGCTTATAAGGGGCCTTGATTTTCACACGTATATAGCGGAATCCTTGTTCGGCCTTACAAACGGTATAATGTCCGCTGTTATAGTTACCGGCATATTGCCTGTATTTGAAAATACATTCAAGATCACCACTGACATAAGCCTTCTGGAGCTGGCTGATTTGAATCACCCTCTTCTGAAAGAGATGGTCATAAAAGCGCCAGGCACATATCACCACAGCCTCGTGGTTGGAAATCTCGCTGAAGCGGCGTGCGAGACCATTGGCGCGAACGCGCTTCTGGCCAGAGTGAGCTCTTATTTTCACGATATAGGAAAGATCGAGAAGGCCCCTTATTTCAGCGAGAACCAGTCTCGCGGAGAATCATCCCATGACAAGCTGCTGCCTACTATGAGCAGTCTTATTATCATGAACCATGTTAAAAATGGCATAGAGCTCGCTGAGAAACATAAACTCAACAGAAAGATCATTGATGTGATAAGCCAGCATCACGGCACAGGCCTTGTGTTTTATTTTTTCAAAAGGGCTCTGGAAAAAGGCCAGGATGAGGAGACGGATGAACAGACGTTCAGATATCCTGGACCAAGACCGCAGACAAAGGAGGCAGCCTGTGTGCTTCTTGCTGATTCGGTTGAGGCCGGGTCCAGGGCGCTCGAAGACCCTACGTCTTCCAGGATAAAAGGCCTGGTCAAGAAGATAATAAACAATAAATTTATAGACGGACAGCTTGACGAGTGCGACCTTACTCTCAAGGACCTCGAGAGGATGGCTGAGGTGTTTACTCATATATTGACGGGCATATTTCATACGCGGGTAGAGTATCCGGAAGAATCTCATAACAGTAACCCCTGAAAAATTGGAAGGCGATGATTGTTGACGTAAGAAACCTGCAGGTCAAGGTTAAGATTGACGAAAGAGAAATAAAAAAATGCGCCGCCGCCGTGCTCGAGGCAATGGGCGAAAGAGGGTCTGAATTGAGCATATTGCTTGTGTCAGATTCTCGTATAAGGGGCATGAACAGGAAGTACAGGGACAGGGATTCCAGGACAGATGTCCTGGCGTTTTCTATGCGTTCAGGCAAAGGCGTTTCAAAAGATAGCCCTATTCTTGGAGATGTCGTGGTTTCTGTAGAAACCGCGAAAAGGGAGGCTGTAAAAAGAAAGATACAGGTTAAAAAAGAAATATGCCTGTATGTCATTCATGGGATCCTGCATCTTTTAGGTTACGATGATCAGGCACCTGCTGACAGAAAAAAAATGAAGGCAAAAGAAGAGAGGTTATTAAAAACCATATGAAACAGCAGAACTTGATAGAGAGTTTTAATTCAGCCATAGAAGGCTTTGTCTATGTCTTTAAGACCCAGCGTAACATGAGGCTGCATTTTTTAACAGGGCTTGTGGCGCTTGTGCTAGGAGTGCTCCTTAATTTTACATACATGGAGATCACTATTCTGTGTCTTACTATAGCCTTTGTCCTGTTTACCGAGATGTTCAATACCGCGATAGAGCATACGATAGATCTCGTAAAAGAAGAATTTCATCCGCTCGCGCGCATAGTAAAAGATATATGCGCGGGGGCAGTGCTTTTAAGCGCTATGGCGGCTGTCATAATCGGTTATATATTGTTTATCAGCAGGGCAGGAATAAGGATAGAGGAAAATATAATAAAGATCAGGGAGTCAAACTGGCATGCGTCCTTTATTATCCTGCTTGTAATATTGGCCCTTGTGGTGCTGGGCAAAGTGTTCTTGCGCAGCGGCACGCCTCTAAGAGGGGGCATGCCGAGCGGCCACAGCGCGATCGCTTTTTCAATCTGGATCGTGCTCTCTTTTCTTTATCCAAACAGCATTGTGATATTTCTGGTCTTTGTGCTTGCCTTTATGGTAGCGAGGAGCAGGGTGCGCGATAAGGTTCATTCCACGATGGAGGTTATTAGCGGCGCGCTGCTTGGGCTTGTAGTGACGATCTTTATTCTTCAGATTCTGAGGCGGTGAATCATGCTTTCTAAAATCAGGGCAAGTTTTTTTACAGGTACTTTGATAGTAATACCGGTCATCATTACTATATGGATACTTTATTTTATAATCGACAAGTTTAATCTTCTGCTGCTGGACCCTATTATGGGGTTTTTGAAAAACTGGGTTCCCGCGCAGAATATAGAAGCCATGACAAGGTCACTGGTATTCCTGCTGCTACTGGTCTTTTTGACATTAGTAGGGCTTGCCGCAAGGATAATAATACTAAGGAATATATTCGGGTTTGGCGAAAAGATCCTTTATCGAGTCCCAATGATCAGCAGTATTTACAGGGCTATAAAGGAGCTCTCTTTCGCCTTTTTTGTTCAGAAGAATAGCATCTTTCAGAGAGTGGTATTGGTCGAGTATCCGAGAAAAGGGCTTTACCAGATCGGGTTCGTGACATCCGAGACAAAAGGAGAGGCGCAGAAAAAGACAAAAGAGACGGTTATCAATGTCTTTATCCCTACCACGCCAAACCCGACATCAGGAATGCTGGTGCTTGTGCCTGTCGAAGATGTCATGGAAATGAATATGTCAGTGGCAGAGGGCATGAAAATGGTTATTTCAGGCGGGGCAGTGGTGCCTAAAATATATTATGGCGATCCAAAAGACAGATGCGGTGCTCCTGAAAAAAAAGGATCTCAGAGAGACTAGTTTAATACTGACTTTCTTTACAAGAGATTTTGGCAAGGTCCATGGTGTCCTGAAGGGCGCGCGCGGCAACCGCTCCAGGGCGAGCGCGAACCCTTTATTTTTCAGCCTGGATCATATAGTCTTTTACGAGAAGAAAAATAGCGACCTATTTATTATTTCCCAGTGCGACGCGCTCAAGACATTTCTCAATGTCTTGAGGGACTGGGACAGGGCGTCAGTAGCTTATTATATCCTGGAGCTTGTGGACGTGTTTACCGAGCCAGGCGAAAGCATTGAACCTATTTTTGAAGGACTCCTGAATAGCCTGATGCTCCTTGACGGCAACAAGGATCCGGGTGTCATAGCAAGGCTCTTTGAGGTAAAGTTTTTAATGGCCATGGGGCTGTGGCCTGGCGCAGAAGATCTTAAGCTGTCAAAGGGTTCACTGTCCACATTGGCCTGCTTCGAAAAGGACAGCTGGCAGGCAGCTTCAAAGATAAATCTGACGCGCGATGTAGGGGAAGAGATAAAAAAAATAACCAGCAGCATAATAGCGGATAATCTGGACAGGCCATTAAAAACAGCATCAGTATTTAAAACTCTATATCATTAAGGATAGCTATGAAAAAATTATCGTTTGTGGATGTTATTAGTAAACTCAATGATTTTTGGTCAGGCCAGGGTTGTACCCTTGTTCAGCCTCTGGACGCAGAAGTCGGGGCAGGTACTTTTCATCCCTCCACTTTTTTCAAGGCCCTTGGGCCTGAAAGATGGAGGACAGCGTACGTTCAGCCTTCCAGGCGGCCCACTGACGGTAGGTACGCTGATAATCCCCTCAGGATGCAGTTTTATTATCAGTATCAGGTCCTGATCAAGCCCTCGCCGTCAGATATAAAACAGACCTACCTCAAGAGCCTTAAAGCGCTTGGCGTAGATACAAAAAAACACGAGATAAGATTTGTCGAGGACGACTGGGAGTCTCCGACGCTGGGCGCGTCAGGCCTTGGCTGGGAGGTGTGGCTTGACAGCCTGGAGATAACGCAGTTCACGTATTTTCAGCAGATAGGCGGCAAAGAGCTTGACAAGATATCGTGCGAGATGACATACGGGCTTGAGCGCATATGCATGTTGATCCAGAATAGATTTAATGTCTTTGATCTTGAATGGCAGGATGGCGTGACTTACGGCGACCTGCACACAAGGCACGAGATAGAATACTCGAAGTATAATTTTGACGAGGCGGATATAGACATGCACATCAGTATGTTCGAGTCTTTTGAAAAAGAGGCAAAGGCCCTGGCGGATAAAGGCCTGGTCTATCCGGCGTATAGTTTTGTTTTAAAGGCATCGCACGCGTTTAATGTCCTGGATGCCAGGGGAGCTGTGAGCCAGAACGAAAGGCCGCGATACATAGGCAGGATACGCGCTCTGGCCAAACGTTGCGCAGAGTTATATATCGGCAATAGTAAAAGATGTTAAATTAGATGAGAGATGAAAACTGAAAAGAACTGTAAAGATTTTTTGCTGGAGATCAATGTTCAGGAATTGCCTGTGAGTTATATCAGGCCTGCTATAACTGAACTGCGCGGCGCGTTTTTAAAAGAGCTCGAGGCTTCAAGAATAAGGCACGGAGAAACCGCTCTTGGGGCCACAAAAAACAGCCTTATCTGTTGCATCCGCGATGTTTCAGCGCGGCAGGAAGAAGTCTCCATCGAGGTTACAGGCCCGCCTAAAAGCATGGCCTTTGATAAGGATGGAAACTTCACCAAGCAGGCCCTTGGTTTTGCAAAAGCGCAAGGCGTGAGACCGGAAGGCCTGCGAGTTAAAAATACACCAAAAGGCGAATATATTTTTGTAGAGAGAAGGCTTAAAGCTCGGCCCGCTAAAGAGATAATAGTAGAGATCATTTCAAGGGTTATCGAGGGTTTATATTTTCCAAAGACCATGAAGTGGGATGATTCCGGCCTGCGTTTCGCCAGGCCTATTGAGTCAGTGCTTGTTTTGTTCGGCAAAGACAGATTAAACGTGAAACTCGGAAAGGTATTGTCAAAAAACATAGCCCCTGTTGAACCCGCCGCGTATCTAAAGCGCGTAAATAAAGAGATGCTGATAGACCCTGACGATAGAAAAAAAGAGATAAAAAAGCTTATCTTGAAGACTATATCCGCTCTCGGGGCCGACCAAGAGGTCGATGAAGCGCTGCTGGAAGAGGTTAATTTTCTCGTGGATCGGCCTGGCGTATTCGCCGGTGAGTTTAATAAGAAGTTTCTCGCGCTTCCGGAAGAGGTGCTCAGGGCCAGTATGGCAAAGCATCAAAGGATCTTTCCGGTCTCGAAAAAAGGCAGGCTTTTGAATAAATTTATAGCCGTTACAAACGGCAGGGGCCTTGATATAAAGGCCGTTAAAAGCAATTATGAGAAAATTCTTGAGGCAAAACTCCAGGACAGTCTGTTTTTTTTCGACGAAGATACAAGAAGGCCTCTTTCTGAAAACCTGCGGCAATTAAAAGACTTGATTTTTCAGAAGGGTTTAGGTAATATGTTTGAAAAAATTCAACGCCTGAAAGCGCTGAGTTCTTTTGTCTGCGAAAGATCGGGGATAGAAGGGTCTTTGAAAAAAGATATTGAGAGGGCGGCTGAGCTTTCAAAGGCAGACCTTGTGACTCATATGGTAGGGGAGTTTCCCAGTCTGCAGGGCATAATGGGAGGAATATACGCCCTGAAGACAGGTGAAAAAAAAGACGCGTGTGTCGCGATAAAAGAACAGTATCTCCCGCATGGAATGGACGGCAGGCTTCCAGAGAGCCTGGCGGGATCTGTCTTGTCCGCGAGTGACAGAGTGGACAACGTTGTCGGGTTTCTTGGCATGGGCATAGAGGTAAGCGGCAGCTTTGACCCTTTTGGTATACGGCGAAACGCGCAGGGTTTGATCCAGGTCATAAAAAATAAAGGCTTGCGGATCAGGATAGATGAGGTCATCGAGCGCTCAATAGAGTTGTATGGCGATAGATTAAAGGTGGCTTCTTCTGAGCTAAAAACCAGGGTGATCAGCTACATAGAAGACAGGATGGATTTTCTGGCGGGCGAAATCAGGCCGCTGGAGTTGAAAAAAGCTGTCTTAAGAACCGGGCGCTTTGATATCGTAGATATATTTAACAGGCTTGACAAGCTATCGTCTATCAGCGATAAGAGATATTTTCTAGAAGCGGCAAAGGTGGTTGAAAGGACGAGCAATATCTTAAAGGGAGTCAAGGAAGTCGTCCCGGAAAATGTTGACGAGCGGCTTTTCAAGGAAGAATTAGAGCGCGCAGTCTGGAAGGCGTATACAGATTCAAAGAGCGGAATAATGAGCCTTATTGAAAAGGAAGATTATGTCTCGGCGACAAAGGAATACGCTGGGGCGTTTTATAAAGTCCTGCATGAATTTTTTGATAAGGTCCTTGTGAATGTCGAGGACAAGGCTGTGCGCTTGAACAGGCTCGCTCTTATGAAGGCGATTAACAGGCTGTATAGTGACAATATAGCAGACCTGGCGCAAATACCGCAGATAATAGTTAAATGAAAGGGGCTTTAAAGATGGGAAAGATGGTTTACTTTTTTGGAGACGGTAAGGCAGAAGGAAACGCGAAAATGAAATCTCTTCTTGGAGGCAAAGGCGCCAACCTCGCGGAGATGACAAATATAGGCACCCCTGTTCCTCCAGGATTTACTATTTCAACAGAGGTTTGTGATCATTATTATAAACATGGCAATAGATATCCCGCTGGCCTTCAGAAACAGATCGATCTTAATATTTCAAAACTTGAAAAGTCAATGGGCGCGAAGTTCGGAGATATCGATAACCCTCTTTTGGTATCAGTAAGGAGCGGGGCCGCTGTTTCTATGCCAGGCATGATGAACACTATTCTCAATCTCGGCCTTAACGACCAGTCTGTTGTGGGCATGGCAAAAAAGACCAAAAACGAAAGGCTTGCCTGGGATGCCTACAGGCGTTTTATAGATATGTTTGGTGGCGTGGTAATGGGTGTTGAGCATGAATATTTTGAGGAGAAAATGAAGGCTATTAAAAAGAAATACAAGGTAAATCTTGACAACGAACTTACAGCCGGACAATTGAAGGAGCTTGTCGGGGAATACAAAAAAGTATACCAGAGGCATGTCAGGAAGCCTTTTCCAAATAACGCCAAGGACCAGCTCATGGCCGCTGTGCACGCGGTGTTTGGATCATGGAACACGGAAAGGGCGATTGTTTATAGAAGGATCAATAGGATCACAGGCCTTTTGGGAACAGCTGTCAATGTGCAGGCAATGGTGTTTGGAAATATGGGAGATACTTCTGGCACAGGAGTCGCTTTTACCCGTAATCCTTCCACAGGCGAAAAGAGGTTTTTCGGAGAGTTTCTTATAAACGCGCAGGGTGAGGACGTTGTGGCGGGTATAAGGACTCCGGAAGATATCAGCGACCTGAAAAAAGAAATGCCCAGGGTCTATAAAGAACTTGACGCTATAAGGAATAGGCTCGAAATACATTACAAGGATATGCAGGATATTGAGTTCACCATTCAGGAAGGCA
This sequence comes from Candidatus Omnitrophota bacterium, assembly GCA_018901615.1. Taxonomy (GTDB): domain Bacteria; phylum Omnitrophota; class Gorgyraeia; order Gorgyraeales; family Gorgyraeaceae; genus JAHIEN01. The sequence continues at coordinate 19,752 of JAHIEN010000107.1, forward strand.
AGCTCTTTATGCTGCAGACCCGTACAGGCAAGCGCACAGGCCTCGCGGCTGTGAAAATAGCGTATGATATGGTTAAGGAAAAAATGATCACCCCGAAGCAGGCGCTTATGAGAATAGAGGGAGACCAGCTCAACCAGCTTCTCTTTCCTATATTTGACCTCAAGGCTAAATCCAGCGCCACCACTATAGCCAAAGGGCTTCCTGCCGGCCCGGGCGCGGCTTCAGGCCAGGTAGTATTTACCGCTAAAGACGCTGAAGAATGGAAGAGAAAAGGTAAGAGAGTTATCCTTGTCAGGCACGAAACATCTCCTGAGGATGTGGCTGGCATGGATGCGGCAGAAGGTATCCTGACATCTACGGGCGGCATGACTTCTCACGCGGCTGTTGTTGCCAGAGGCTGGGGAAAATGTTGTATAGCGGGATGCAGCGCCTTAAATATTAATTACACAAAAAAACAGATAACGGTTGCCGGCAAGACCATAAAAGAGGGGGATTATATTTCTCTGGATGGTTCGACCGGGGAAGTCATGCTTGGAAATGTCAGGTCCAGCTCAAGCCCTGTTATAGCAGGGGTGGTGGAAGGCAATCCCTCGGCAAAGAAAAACGAGGTATACAAGATATTTATCCAGATCATGGATTGGGCGGACCAATATCGCAAGATCAATGTCCGCACCAATTCAGACACGCCAAAAGATTCTATGGCCGCGCGCAGGCTCGGGGCAGAAGGCATTGGGCTTACCAGGACAGAGCATATGTTTTTCGAAGGCGAAAGGATCTGGGCTGTCAGGGAGTTTATTCTTGCCAGGGATAAGGCAGCGAGAGAAAAAGCGCTTAAAAAATTATTGCCTTATCAGCGCAAGGATTTCGAAGGCATATTTAAGGAGATGAACGGACTGCCTGTAACAATAAGGCTCCTTGATCCGCCTTTGCATGAATTTTTGCCTGGCAATGAAACTGGCATAAAAGAAATGGCGAGAAGGATGAAGCAATCTCCGGCCAGGATCAAGGATCTGGTCAAGGCCCTTCATGAAATGAACCCAATGCTCGGGCATCGTGGCTGCAGGTTGTCTGTCACCTATCCTGAGCTTTGTGTTATGCAGACCCGGGCGATCATTGAGGCGGCATGCAACATGGCTAAAAAAGGCATAAAGGTCCTGCCTGAGATAATGATACCTCTTGTGGGTACAAAAGCCGAGTTTGATTACCTCGAGCCTATTGTCCGCGAGACGGCCGACGCTATAATTAAAAAATCCAGCAGGAAAGTGAAGTACCTCGTAGGCACCATGATAGAGATCCCGCGCGCGGCATTGATAGCTGACAAGATCGCGGAAAAGGCGGAATTTTTCTCTTTTGGCACAAACGACCTGACGCAGATGACGTTTGGCTATAGCCGTGACGACGCGGGCGTATTTCTTCCTGAATATATTCAGAAAAAGATTTTACCTGAAGACCCTTTTCAGTCAGTTGACCTGGAGGGCGTGGGGGCCCTTATTAAACTGGGCATAAAACTGGGAAGATCTACTCGCAGGAAACTGAAGGTCGGTATTTGCGGAGAACATGGCGGCGAACCCAGGTCCGTTATATTTTGTCACAAGGTCGGTATGAATTATGTAAGCTGTTCTCCTTACAGAGTGCCGATAGCAAGACTTGCGGCGGCTCAGGCGGCTATTAATAACAAATAAAACGGAGTTAAATGGACTCTATAAAACTTTACCTCAGGGCAATAAAAGACATACCTCTTCTTACAGCCGATCAGGAGAAGTCTCTGGCGCGTAAGATCAAAAGGGGCGACAAAAACGCGCGCAAGAAGATGATACAATCTAACCTGCGGCTCGTCATCAATATCGCGAAACGCTATTCCAAACTCGGCGTGCCAATAATGGACCTTATAGAAGAAGGAAACCTGGGCCTGATCAAGGCTGTTAAGAAATTTAATCCGAACAGAGGATATAGATTCAGCACCTATGGGGCATGGTGGATCAAGCAGTATATCACGCGAGCAATAGCCAACCAGGGCAAGACCATCAGGATACCTGTCTATATGACAGAGATCATTAACAGATGGAAGCGTGATACAGAGCAATTGACCCAGAAATACGGCAGAAAGCCAAAATTAAAAGAAATCGCCAAGAAGATGAAGCTATCCATAAGAAGGGTCAGAGAGATCAGCGAGATAGCTACGAAGATCTCCTCGCTTGACGCGCCTATAGGCGATGACGGCACGGGCCAGTTTATGGACCTTATTCAGGACGAGACCAGCAGTTCTCCTATGGACAATGTCACTGATGTACTGCGCCGCGAAAGGGTCGATAAACTGCTTGATCGCATGAACGAGCGCGAGAAAAGGATACTAGACCTGAGATTTGGTCTTAGTGATGGCACGACCCATACACTTGGTGAGACCGCCAAGTATTTTAACATCACAAGAGAAAGGGTCAGGCAGATCGAAAGCGCTACCCTGGAAAAATTAAGGGCGTATATTATCCAGCAAAGCGGTGAACTGGGGGAATACTAGATCGCATAGCGCAAAGCGCATGGCGCATAGTATTATGCGCGGCTTGGAGGTTAAATGAATGACTTAAAGCAATATATCCGCGATATACCAGACTTTCCAAAAGAAGGCATTCTCTTTAGGGATATCACCACGCTGTTGGGCAGCAGCGAAAAATTCAGAGAGGTGGTGGATAAGCTCGCGGAACGCTACGCAGGGAAAGATATTGAAGCGGTCGTGGCTGTTGAGGCAAGGGGTTTTATATTCGGCAGCGTGCTCGCGTATAAGCTGGGAGCCGCGCTTGTCCCGGTGAGAAAAAAAGGCAAGCTGCCTTTTAAGACCTTTAGCGCCACATATACCCTGGAATATGGCAAGGACTCGCTTGAGATACACGAGGACGCGTTTAAACCAGGGGCCAGGGTTTTGTTGATAGATGATCTCCTTGCGACAGGCGGCACTCTTGGCGCTGTCGTGGAGCTTGTGAAAAAATTAAAAGGCGAGATACAGGAAATAGTTTTTGTAATAGAGTTGTCTGATTTAAAGGGCCGGGAAAAAATCAAGGATTTCCCGGTATATTCGATGGTTAAGTATTAAGGTTATCTGATGTTGTCTGAGGTTGTCAGATGTTATCTGAAGTTGCAGGTTGCAGAAGTTACAAAAGTAACCTCAGATAACCTTAGATAACTTCTGATAACCTCAGATAACCTTATTTCTGTCCCTATAGCTCAGATGCCTGCCTGCCGCAGGCAGGGATAGAGCACAGGTTGTCCGCCTCTTTCGTTTTGGTTTATCGTAACTTATTTTTGTAAACAGGGATTTAATGTTATTTGGAAATCACTAACAAGGTTTCGGCGGAGCCCCGCCATCGTGATAAAACAAAGGGCGGTGTCCTAAACCTTCAACGTCCCTATAGCTCAGATGGATAGAGCACAGGTTGCCTGCCTCTTTCGATTAGATTATTTGATGATCGAGGCGTTGATAAAATTATTGTTGTTTGAAAATCGCTAACAAGGGTTCGGCAGGGAACTGCCCTGAGGTTTAAGCGAGAGGCAGTTTCCTAAACCTTCAACGTCCCTATAGCTCAGATGGATAGAGCACAGGTTTCCTAAACCTGGTGTCGGCTGTTCGAATCAGCCTAGGGACGCCATGGTTCGACGCGTCCTTGACCCACCTGCGGTGGATCAAGGACTTGCTCACCATGATTCAATGACCAAGGAGATAAATATGATTGATCTGCATACACATAGTTTACTTAGTGACGGGGCGTTGTTGCCCAGTGAGCTGGCGCGCAGGGCTGAGGAAAAAGGCTATAGGGTCATTGGCATAACAGACCACGCTGACGCTTCAAACCTGGATTTTGTGACAGGCGCTATTTTAAGGGCGTGCAAAGATATTAATAAAAACTGGCGGATAAAGGCTATTCCGGGAGTTGAGTTGACGCACATGCCCGTAGAAAGTTTAAAGACAGCTGTAAAACTCGCGCGTTCAAAAGGAATAAGACTTGTCCTGATACACGGCGAAACGCTTTCAGAGCCAGTGATACCCGGGACAAATAGAGAGGCGTTACTGGCCGGCCCGGCCATATTGACCCACCCCGGTTTGATCTCCATAGAAGACGCGAAGCTGGCCGCGAGTAAAGGTATATATTTAGAGATCACGGCCCGGCCAGGGCATTCTCTGACAAACGGCCATGTTGCCAAGACCGCCAGGATCGCGGGCGCAGGGCTTGTGCTTAATTCAGATTCACATGAACCCTGTAATTTAATATCCATGGAGTTTGCGGAAAAGATTTTATTAGGCGCGGGGCTTGACAAAAAAGAAGTAAGTCAGGTTTTTAAAAACTCTGAAAAATTGGCCTGCCAGCTGCTTGACATTAAAAGGTTAGTGTAGTAAAATTTATAAAAAGAAAAGGGGGTAAAATGAAGAAGAGGAATATAGCTATTCTGACTACCTGTATGGCGCTTCTTTTTTTAATGTCCGGTTGCGCAACCTTATATGAAGATGTGTATGGCAGCGGTTCCGCGGAGCCAAGGCCGCTTGACGTTTCCACTCTGTTGAGATTTAATGATGTGCCTGTTCCTGCCGGCTACCAGGTGCTTGACAGCGAATCATTCGCGTTTCAGAATGACGCGACAAGGGTGGCGCTTCTGAAGTATGTCGGGTCCAGGACAGCTGACCAGGTCGTGCTATTCTATAAGGATCAGATGCCTGTTTACAACTGGAACCCTATAAACATAATAGAGTACGAGCGCAGGATGCTTAACTATGAAAAAGACGCGGAGAGCTGCATAGTAACAGTCGAGTCCAAGGGCAGGAAAAGCATAGTCATTATAGCGATTTCACCTAAGTCCAGGCCCATGAAGATGGATGTAGTAAAGTAGCAAAACTCTTGACAACAGTATATATATAAGGTATACTTTGTTCTTAAATATAGGTAAAACCGTATATACCGCTATAGGCGGCTTTAATCATGGCAGAGAAAGGGGGGATAAATTAGCAGCCTGGAGCAGCCAAACAAACTGGCGATATATTATAAATAAGTTAGGATACATCTTTTAGGTAAATCCTAAAAATCCAAATAAAGGAAAAAATCAAAAAAACAGGAGGAATACAAATGAAGCGATTATTAACTATATGCATCATGTTGACTGCAATCGCTCTAATCGCAGCGCCCGCGTTCGCAGAAGTGCAGAACGTAAAGGTAAGCGGCGATGTAAACTCTGGCGCGGTGAATAGAGGGGATTATTTACTTTTGTCAAACAACTCTGATGATGACGCAACGCCAAATAACTTTCTATACACCCAGGCAAGAGTAAGAGTGGATGCAGACCTTACAGACAATGTAATGGCAACAGTGCGTCTTTTAACAGAATTTGATTGGAATACAACAGATAATACAGGGTCAACAGAAGGCGGCGATGATGTTGATCTTGATCTTGCCAATGTTACTTTAAAAGAGGTATTTTACCAGCCTCTTACAGTGACAGTTGGTAGGCAGGAATTAAGGTATGGAAACGCGTTTGTCATAGGCGATCCTGATACCAATGCCGTAGATGCAGATGCTCAGTTTACAGCCAGTGATTTGAGCTTACGTAAATCATTTGACGCTATCAAGGCAGTGTTTGATTACAGTCCTCTGGTAGTGGACGTGATTTATGCCAAGATAGACGAAACAAACGCTACGCTGCAAGACGTAGATCTCTATGGCGTAAATGCAGCTTATGACATTGGCAACTACGACTCTGAGATAGAGGTATATTGGTTATTGAGCACCAATGACACTGTAACAACACCTGTGGCAGGAACTAATGCAGGCCACTCAATCCAGACTATTGGCGCGAGAGGCAGCTTAACTCCAATAGACAACTTGAATCTACTTGGTGAAATTGCTATACAGCGCGGAGACTACAATAGTGAAACAGCACCAGAAAGAGATCAGGACGCTCTTGCATATCAGATAGCTGGAGAATACGCTCTTCCTGACATCACCATACCTGGCATAAACACAACTATCACGAGCCCTATGGTAAGAGTAGGTTACACACATTATTCAGGTGAAGAGTTCGGTAACTCCGGCGACCAGGAAGCATGGATTCCTTTGTATGAAGACCAGACTCATGGCGTGGTTGCGAACTATATCCTTAGTGGCGTGAATGTTGGCCAGAACAGTAATGCTGA
>JAHIEN010000108.1 GCA_018901615.1 Candidatus Omnitrophota bacterium
AGGCGAGTCTGATAAGGCGATTGAATTATTTAACAAGGTTATCTCTCTGGATGCTGAGAATCCCCGCGCTTATATCGGTTTAGGTAATATCTATTTTCAGAAAGGCGAGTCTGATAAGGCGATTGAATCTTTTAACAAGGCCATATCCCTGGATGCTGAGAATACCCGTGCCTATATCGGTTTAGGTTATAGCTATTCCCAGAAGGGTGAGACTGATAAGGTGATTGAATTATTTAACAAAGTCATCTCTATGGACGCCAATAGTTCCCCTGCTTACGTCGGTTTAGGTAATGCCTATTTCCAAAAAGGTGAGACTGATAAGGCTATTGAATCTTTTAACAAGGCCATATCCCTGGATGCCAAGAATGCCCATGCCTACACTGGTTTAGGTAATAGCTATTCCCAAAAAGATGAGACTGGTAAGGCAATAAAATCTTTTAACAAGGCCATATCCCTGGATGCCAAGAATGCCCATGCCTACACTGGTTTAGGTAATGTCTATTTCCAGAAGGGCAAGGCTGGTAAGGCAATCAAACTCTTTAACAAGGCCATATCCCTGGACGCCAAGAATGCCAATGCTTATTACAGGCTGGGGGAGATATACTTATCTCTTGAGAAGGAAAATTCTGCGTTAGAACAATGCAAGATATTAGATGGTTTAGATAAAGATTTAGCCAAAAAGCTTTATGAGCAGATCAAGCCTTGATGATCTATAGGCTTAAAAAGCAGACAAATAATACTATATAGCGTGATATTTGTTTTAAGAAGCTGGCATAGTTAATGATTGGCGTCTGCATAAGCGCCAAACTCTAATTTAGGGTGTATTCTGTGAATATAAAAAGCAATATAAATAATAGAGTCATACCCAAGAAAACTTTACTGTGGCAAAAAATCATCCTTGTCTTTCTCGGATTGTTTCTGGTTGCCTTGACCCTTGAGATAGGCTTACGCGCAAGCGGCTTTATAATGCTATCCATACAGGAGTACAAGAACCTGCAATCCATAAAAGAGAAAGGCTCTTGTCGTATCATGTGCCTGGGAGAGTCTACCACCCAAAACCAATATCCGCCCCACTTAGAAGAGATCCTAAACAAGCGTGATATCGGGATAAAATTCAGCGTGATAGATAAGGGCATGGCGAGTATTGACACAGGAGTGGTCCTGGCGCAATTAGAGGCTAATCTTGATAAGTATCAGCCTGATATAGTGGTAACGATGATCGGCTGTAACGATAGAAGGACAATGTATTATCAGGATATACCCGAGTCTGATGCCTGGCTATTCAGGCATTGCCGGGTATATTAGGTTCAGCCGGCTCATATATGTGCATATCTTAAAGAAGCTGAAAAAAGAAGATATCTACAGAGTAAAAAGCCCTGATCTAAACCAGAATAAGTACTCCAATAATGCCGTAAAGCTTGACCCTCAGGATGATTTAGCGTATGTAAGATTAGGACGTGTTTATAAAGGTCAAATGAAATATCCCGAAGCAGAGCTTGCGTTTAAGAAAGCTATTGAACTTAACCCTAAAAATGATTCCGCGTATGTCGAATTAGGCTGGCTTTATAAAGACCGGAGAAGGCTCAGTGATGCAGAACAGGCATTCAAGAAGGCTATAGAGCTTAACCCTGAGAATTATTCCGCGTATATAGGATTAGGCCAGTTTTACAGAGACCAGGGGAAAATTATGGAGTCAGAACAGGCATTCAAGAAGGCCATAGAGAACTCTAAGGAGGATGAACGCGTATATGGAGGATTGGCAACATTATATGGCGAAATGGGTAAGGATGAGCTTTCCAAGGCCTATGCAGAAAAGGCAGATAAGCTAAGAGATAAATTTTATAACCCTGTCACGGTAAATAATTACCATAAGCTTAAGCAGATCCTGGACAAAAGAAAGATAAAGTTAGTCTGCGTACAGTATCCTATGCGCAGCATACAACCATTAAAGAATATATTTAAAGATGATGAAAATATAATCTTTGTAGACAACGAGAGGATATTCAAGGACGCTGTGAGAAAAGATAGATATGACGAATATTTCCGTGATATATTCGGCGGTGATTTTGGCCATTGCACTCACAAAGGCAACAGGCTTTTAGCTCAGAATATTGCTAATGCTATATTAAAAGAGATCTTCAGTAAGTAGGTCCTCAGGAGCTACGGCTGAAGCAGAAAAGAATACTGGCGCTGGAGAAGGCAGGCTAAATATTTAAAGGAAAATAAAAACGCAAGGTTTGCAAATAGCCAGGTGTTATATGATGAACACTGCGACCATTGTGATAATCATCAGACTATAATAAAGACCTTGAACGAGTTAAAAAAGTACGATTTATATAAATATTATTGAGGGGACGAAGGATCTCTGATTATCATGAATATTAAAATAATGAAATTATTCAGGGTGTTTTGTTTATTTATTATTTGCGTGTCTGTGGATACCTGTCTATTTCTTTTAAAGAAAGTTAAAAGTACACTAATTTTTCCAGGCGGATAATATGAACATACTAATGGTCCATCCTCACGATATATATTCAAGTATCGAGCCCTGGACAGTGCGCATTGTATATATCGCAAAGGAGTTTGTTAAAAAAGGTCATAATGTAAAATTGGTGTATTTTCCTTTAGAGTGGGGACAGAAGAAGGCCGCGGAGACACCCGAAGGGATAACCGTTATTCCTTTTCCGAGAATGCACGGCCCTCATGTTTTGATTTCAAATATCCTGAGATTATGCAACCTCGCGAGGTGGGCCGATGTTATACATTTCCAGAAATGTTTTTATCATGCGGCATTGCCGGCTGTAGCAGCAGGGATATTTCACGGAAAACCTTTGCATTATGACTGGGATGACTGGGAGCTAAAGATATACGAAGTTTCGACGCGCCCTAGCTTTTTAAGAAATATTATGTGGAATTTTTTGAGTTTTCTGGAGACTACGATTCCTAAAATTGTCGATACAGTGTCTTGCGCCAGCAAGAGGCTTAAGGTTGAGTGCGAGAGGTTAGGGGTAGATAAAGATAGAATTTTTGATGCGCATGTAGGAGCTGATATCGTAAGGTTTAACCCTGATGTTTCAGGAGAGGCGATAAGAGATAAATATAATATCACAAAGCCATTAATTTTATATCTGGGCCAGCTTCACGGCGGGCAATATGTTGAGGCCTTTATCGAGACCGCATCAAGGCTTATAAATGATCACAGAAAAGACCTGGCCTTTATGATAGCAGGCGATGGATATCAGGCCGGGGAATTAAAAAAAATGTCGCGAAGATTAAACCTTAATGGAAAACTTATTTTTACAGGCGCAATACCTCACGAACTCGTGCCGCAATATATAGCTGCCGCGGATGTGTGCCTGGCCTGTTTTGAAGAGAATGAGGTCACTTTGTGTAAGAGCCCTCTTAAGGTAGTGGAATATCTGGCCTCAGGCAGGGCAATAGTCGCGAGTGATGTAGGCGAGGTGCCGAGGATGCTTGATGGGGCAGGGGTCCTGACCCCGCCAGGCGATGTTGATTCCCTGGCAGACGGGATATTGAAGATCCTGCAAAATCCCAGTTTGAAAAAAAACTTAGAAAGATTAGCGCGCGAAAGAGCTGAGAAAGAATACAACTGGACTGTCACTGCTACAAATCTTTTAGGTGCCTATGAAAAAGCAGTTCAGATAAACAGCGCAAGATAATCAATTAGATGCCGATGTCCTCACATAAAAAAAAATTATTAACTGCAATAATGTTAGTTTTCTTTTCGATAAGTTTGGCAATTTTAGGCATTGAATTGGCCTTCCTGTTCTTTTCACCAGTAAAGTTTCACTCTTTTGTAGATTCCTCAACAAAAGATTGGCGTGGTTCAGACATATTTCTTAATATTGATGTGGCTCGTCCATCCACTACCCTGGGATATGAATGGAGGCCAAACATCAAAGGAGGATTAATAGAAACTAATTCTTTGGGTATGTTAGATCGTGAGCGTTCAAAGATTAAGCCTCAAGGTGTATATAGGATAATTTTCCTGGGAGATTCAACAACAGCTAATTCTAGTTATGTAGCGATACTAGAGAAAATATTAAATAAAAACAAGGAGAGAGAAGAGTTTGAAGTCTGGAACTGCGCAGTAACAGGCTATACTGGTATTCAAAGTTGTCGGGCATTAAAACAGAAATGGTTAAAATGCGATCCTGATATGGTTGTTATTGGATTTTGCTTGAATGATTTTATGCCAACCCCTTTGGTTTTGAGAGAAGGCAATAATCTTGTAGGCTATTTTCCTCATAGAGAGATGCTATCGGCAGTAAGCCCATTTTTATTGAAGAATTCAGCATTATATAGATTTATTGTTATGCGTGTATTTTTTTCAAAAAATAAAGATTATCATGAAGAAATAACCAAAACCACAGCTTTTCATTTACAGGAAGCAAAAGAACTATGCTCAGCCCAAGGGATAGATTTTCTAATAGTCATTCTAGGTATTACTAAACGATTCGAAGATAGCAATCCAGCTTGGAAAGATCACTATTTAAAAATTAAGAAAATCGCAGATGAATATAATATTCGCTCATTAGATATAGTGCCAATCTTTCAGAATAATAACCCAGAGAGCCTGATGCTTTTAGATGAATTACATTTTAATTTAAAGGGCAATGAGATTGTTGCCAGGACAATACGCGATTATTTAAGACAAAACTTGGAAAAACAAAAAGAGTGAACGTAAGGACAATTGTGAAAGTCTGTAATATTTTTAAGTTATGTTGGCTTAATTTTTTTATTTTCATCTTAATTCTATCAGGAGGTTATGTTTATAGTGAAGAGCAGATTGATTCTAGAGAGGCTCAATTTAGAATCGCTATGTTTAAAGAAAAAGATTTTCCTTCTATTGGCACACCTGTTAGCATTACACCCGAGTGGCTATATAATAATCTTTCCGCAGATTTTTCTGTAACTTACCTGGATTCTGATGATCTTGGCAATGGAGAGTGTTTGAATACAGACACCTTTGATTTGCTCGTCATGCCTTATGGCGAGGTATTTCCATACAAGGCATTTCAGAATATAAAAGAATATATATTTGGAGGAGGAGGGCTTTTGAATGTTGCTGGAAGGCCCTTCTGGGTGTCTGTGGAAAAACTCGACAACGGATGGCAGAAGGTAGATATTAAAGACCCGTATATGGAATTTTTATCTGATCTGGGTATAAAATATTATGTATCAGAAGAGACGCAGGGCATTGGTTTAAGCGTTACCACAAGCCTTAGTTTTAATCCTGTTAAGCCTACTCATGGAAATGTCTTTCCTTACAGGATACCAGCCAGGGATTTTTTAAAGAGCAAGGAAGATGTAATATTTGTAAAAAGCTGGAGAAATCCTTATGTTAGGGGATCAAAAAAACTCATTAATAAATGGTGCCTTATAGGGGCAAGAGGAGAAGACCATCCTTTGAATCCGCAAAATCCTCGTGCGCAAGAGGCCTTAATAAAAATTATAGAATATTTGTCATACCCGATTATTATGCATGACTTAGAGACCGACCTGGCTGCTTATCAGCAGGGAGAGAAGGTCGAGGTCTCTTTAAAAGTCATGAATATTGGAAAAAATAGCGAGACAGGCACGGTAGAGGTGGAGTTTTTAGATCAAGAAGACAAGGTTGTTTACAGGAAAAGCAGGCAGGTCGAATTAAAACCAGGACAGGAGATAACGCTGCAGGAGGTATGGCAGCCCGAAGGATTTAAGAGTAATTTTTATAAGGTTACAGCGCTTTTAAAGAAGGATAGTGCGGTCTTTGATACAGAAGAGAATGGTTTTGTGGTAATAAATAAAGGCATTCTTGAATCCGGGCCTTCAATAAAGATCGAGAAAAACAGATTCATTGTTAATGGCGAGAGCTCGCTTATTTTAGGAGTGAATTATTATGAAAGCAGGCTTGGGGAACTATTGTGGCTGAGGCCGAATCTCCTAAGGATAAGAGAGGATTTTAAGTCTATGCGCAAGATAGGCATTAACATGGTCAGGATTCACTATCATCATTCAAAATGGTTCAGGGATTACTTTGCAAATGTCGTTAAAGAACCGCTGGATCCGTATTTTGAAATGGCTGATAATACCGCATTACCGTCAGAAAGGTCGTTAAGGATTCTGGACGCTATTATACAAATAGCGCAGGAAGAGGGCCTGGTTTTTTGCATGGATATATTTTCTCTGGTGCCAGAGGAAATGGGAAATCCCGTAGGCTGGCTTGGACTTAAAGAAAGGATTCTGGATAAAGATAAGATTAATGTGCAGAAGAAATTTGTAGAGATAATTGCCCAGCGATACAAGGATGTCCCGGGGATTACATGGGATTTGTGGAATGAACCGAGATTAGGTAATGATGATCTGGACTTATTAAGGCGCTGGGCTGGTGAGATCAGGGATCTATTTCGTAAAAACGGAGACGTCCATCCAGTTACTATAGGAGGCGATCTGAGTGTCAGGCTTCCGGATGTGTTGGATTATGTATGTGTGCATACCTATGAACCTGCAGAGTTCAAATTTGCGGAGTCATTAGGTAAGCCAGTGATCTTTCAGGAGACATGGCATCCGGCTGGCATGGGCCTTGAAGAAGAAATAAGGCAAAAGCAAGAATTGATCAAAGACTTTAACGCATTTTTAAATACTGATGCAGCCGGCTTTATGCCATGGCAATGGACAAGGCAGGCGCGGCTCTGGAACAATGCCTCTGAAGCTGAAAAATGGGACGATGACTTAGGGATATGCATTCGCGAAGACGGCAGCTTAAAGCCGGCAGGCAGCGCATATTATGGATTGATCAGCAAGATTAAAGAGACGGGTAATCATCCACAGGTCGGATTAAAATGAAGGTTATTTTTATTACACGTGAAGGGTATAATTTGTCAGGCGCAAGGGTAAGATGCTATAATTTTGCCCGGGCCTTAAGAAAATACGGCATAGACACTGAAGTGTTTTCTTTTGCGGATAGCCTGGGAGCTAAGTATGGGGAAAAAGAATCAGAGATGCCATTCAGGGATAAGGTCGCGTATAATATAAAGGCATTGAAGATATTATTAAAGAAAGAAAAGGGCAGTGTGTTTTTTATGCAGCGTCTTAATTATCATACAGTCGCGCCTTTTATAGCATCTTTAGTGAGCAGGAACAAGTTTGTATTTGATTGTGATGACTGGAATATAAGAGAAAATCCTGAATACCGTCTTGGTTTTTACCCGAGCTCCAAGATGGAGTTTCTCACGCGCAGGATGGCAGCCTGCTCTAATATATGCATTGCCGCAAGCTTATTTTTAAAAGATTATCTGTCCAGATTCAACAGCAGGGTTTACTATATCCCTACAGGCGTGGATACGGAGTCATTTAAGCCTAACGGCAGCCTTAGCGATGAAACAAGGATTGTTTTTTCCTGGGTCGGCACTGTTTATCACAAAGAGATGAGCGAAAATATTAAATTTATCCTGGACTGTTTTTTAATGCTGGCTGATAAGTATAGCAATATCTATCTTGACCTCGCGGGAGAGGGAAAATATTTTTATGAAACCAGTGTTTATCTGAAGGATCACAGGCATAAGGATAGGGTGATTATAAATGACTGGATCCTGCCCGACAAGATCCCTGATCACCTATCGCGTATTGATATCGGCCTTTTGCCTTTGACCCAAGAGACCAGATTTAATAAGGCAAAAAGCCCTACCAAGCTTTTTGAATACATGGCAATGGCGAAGCCGACTGTTTCAAGCAATATCGGCGAAGCAAGTTGTATTATAAAAAATGGCTATAATGGTTTTTTAGCCAAGACAAAAGAAAGATTTATGGAAGATATGGAAAGGCTGATCAGGGATCCTGATTTACGAAAAGACATGGCTTGTAAAGCAAGAAAGACCGTAGAAGAAAAATATTCTTTAGATGTCCTGACAAAACAGTTAAGTGAAATATTAAAAACAGTCTAATGCCAAAAGTATCTATTATTGTACTGACCTTTAACAGTTCTCGATTTATCATGCCTTGTCTGGATGCTGTATTCAGCCAGGCCTACAGGGATTTCGAGGTAATCCTGGTGGATAACGGTTCAGAGGATAATAGCGTATCTATCGTAAAAGAGCGTTATCCAATGGTCAGATTGATTGAAAATAAGAAGAATCTAGGCGCTTGCGCGGCGAGGAACAACGGTATCGAAGCATCCAGCGGCAAATGGATCCTGACCCTGGATTGCGATGTAGTCCTGGGGAAGGGTTTCCTTTCGGAAATAATAGCATTCGCAGAAGAATCAGAAGGCCCTATCGGTATGTTTCAGCCAAAGATCTTGCTATCGGATAAAAATACGATTTATTCCTGCGGGGCGCGTCTTTCTGGTTTAAGAAGATTTTACGACATAGGCAGAGGAAACCCTGATAAGGGTAAATTCAATACAAAAAGGCATGTCTTTGGCGCCTGTTCAGCCGCGGCCCTATATAGAAGACAGATGCTCGAGGAAATAAAAGAAGACGCAGGCTATTTTGATGAGAGATTCTTTTTTTTAGTCGAGGATGTAGATTTAGCCTGGAGGGCGCAGAAGGCAGGATGGAAGGCTGAATTTTACCCTGCAGCGGTCTGCTATCACCATGGCAATAGTTCTAATTTTAATAAACAATTCAGACAGTATCTTTGTTTCCGCAACAGGTATTACATGTTAATTAAAAACCAGGGCATTAAAGATTTGCGAAAAGATATTGTCTTTCTTTTTCCCTACGATTTCCCGCGGTTCATTTTTCTGCTATTAAGCAATCCCCATATCCTAAAGGCCCTGAGAGAGATATCAAGTTTTTCAAGATCTTTATCTTCAGAAACTTTTATACCATGTAAAAACAGTTGATTTATTCTGACAGGCCTATGATCATCCACCAAAAAAGGCCTGCCTGTGATATGAAATAGGTAGAGTCAATAAAGTTGTGCAGTATAAAGGCAAGACCTGCCAGAAACAGGTACTTTGATTTAAAGAAGGCCTTTTTTATAAAGGCCCATATGAGGAAAATTATTGCTATAAGGCCTGTTATACCTGTTTCTGCCCACTGGTGAAGCACTATATTGTGAGCGTATCTGGTATCTGTGCCGCCCCCCACCTTGTAGTTTAAAAATACTTCATGAAAATTTCCAGGCCCGACCCCGGATATAAAATGGTTTTTTATGATACCCGAAGCAGCGCGCCAGTAGCCCATGCGCTGGATAATGGAGTTTTGCGGGTCGTTTAGATCTAATAATCTTTCCTGACGGGAGATCGTGATAAAGAAAGCGGCCAGGCTTATAAATATAAAAAAAATCAGAGCCATTATTTTTTTGTGTTTAAAAGATTTGTACGAGAGTAAAAAGAAAATGATAAACGCGGATACAAAACTTAACCATGCGCCCATGGATTTCGTGAGGATGAGCGCGGTAACTATCAAAAACGGCGCAAGATACCATACCATGGAATGGTCTTTGCTTTCCGCAATGGATAAGGAAAGAAACAGGGCCATGATCAAGTATCCGCCCAGTATATTAGGCGAAGGGAATGTGCCTATGGAGCGTTTGGTTATTAAGATATCTTTCGCGTATGAGGATTTTAAAATAAAGTCACTATTCATCTCTTTTAGATAATCCAGTGTCCCCTGGTATCCCCAGAAATATTGATATATTGAATACAGGCTTATTATTAAAGCGGCGATGACAATCGTCTTTATCAATGATTTTTTTTGTGTTTCATCTGCCTGGCGGACCAGAAAGAAAACAGAGAAACAGCTTACGAGTTTGATCGTTTCTCTGATAGAGTTTTGCATTTTGAAAGATAACGCGGTAGATAAAAGGTAAGCCAACAGGAGCAATAAAAGAGGGCGGTTGTAAGTATTTTTGGATAGCGCTGTCCTGTTGGTAAATAGCGCTATAACAGCAAAAAATATAAGGAAGTTTTGGTAGTATATTTCCAATGCAGGGTATAAGAGGTCTGAAAAAAACGGCCTTATAAAGACAAGCGCCAGGAGGGGGAAAAAAATGAAAGATAATAAGGCTTTAGATTTTATATTCTCCATGATATAATTGATTTTATGATATCAATAATCATCGCAAATTACAACAAGAAAGATTTATTAAAAAGATGCATGGATTCCGTAAGGGGCCAGGGCTTTAAGGATATAGAAATTATTGTAGTGGATAATGCATCGACAGATGGCAGCGTCGAGATGGTTGCTGGCTATTATCCTGAGGCTAAATTGATAAGGAATACACGGAATCTACTTTTTTGCAGGGCGCATAATCAAGGCATAGACGCGTCAAAGGGAAATTTTATACTGTGTCTGAACAACGATGTTATGTTAGATAAAGATTATTTAAAGGAGGCGTTGTCAGCGATCGGGCAGGACGCCAGGATTGGCATGGTCAGCGGAAAAATTTTAAGGATGGATAAAACAACGATAGATTCGACAGGTTTGTTCGTGGGCAGAAATAGAAAGGCGATAGAGAGGGGGTACAGAAAAATTGACAGGGGCCAGTATGATAGGCCAGGTTATGTGTTTGGCGTCAGTGGTTCGTGCGCGTTTTTCAGAAAAAGGACGCTTGTGGATGTAAAAGATGAATATGGCTATTTTGACGAGAGGTTTGGTTTTTATTATGAAGATCTGGACCTGTGCTGGAGGGCACAGAGAAAAGGCTGGAAGGCGTATTATACCCCTAAGGCAGTAGCCTGTCATGTCAGGGCCGCAACCGCTCTCATATATAAAGTCGGAACCAGAAAAAGGTGGAACTTACCCTACCTGCAGCCTGGTCTAGAGGCAAGGTACATTAAAAATAGATATAGATGCGTTAGAAAAAATGATTCCGCTGTAAAATTTTTGATAAATTTACCATTTATAATTTTATATGAATTAAAACTCTGGACATATCTAGGGTTAAAGCATGTATTTATGAGCGGGGGTGAATGATTATGAAGGTAGCCTTGGTTGTTCACACAGCTTATCCAGATTTTATCGGAGGACGAGAACATCATGTGCATTACTTGGCCTCAAGGCTTTCTCAAACCGATGAAGTAGTGGTAATTGCCGGAGGAAAGACAGGTAAGATACAAGAGAGAAAGATCTCAGGGTATAGGTTGATTACTCTTCCGATGATATCAATCAAAGTTTCAAGAAACCCTCTTCAGATCTATCGCATTATCTGGAAGCTTTTTCCGATTTTAAAAATAGAAAAACCTGATCTGATTCATGCCTTTGAATACGGATCATACAGTACTGACGTCACATACCTATATTCGAAAAAATATAACATTCCATTTATGATAACCGTATATGGATATCAATTCAAAAATCCGATATTAAAATTTCTTAAAATAGTTTATAATTATTTTATTGGAAGAAAGTTATATGAAGAGGCTAGTGGAGTATTCTATTCTTCAGAGGCCCAATATAGGGAAATATTAGGAGTTATTAGGAAAGATATAAGAAGCAAGATTGTGTTCCAGGAAAACTGCATACCAGTTAATAACTTTAAATACGCAGTTCCCAAGCAGGACTTATTAAAAAGTTATAATTTACATGACAACGAGATAAAATTGTTAACCGTTCTTCGCATATTGCCCAGAAAAGGGTTAAGGTATTTAGTCCTTGCTTTAGAAAAAATTATAAAAGAAAATCATCTCGGAAAGATAAAGCTCTTGATCGTTGGACCCGATTGCGGAGAATTGAAAAATATCAAAACTATGGTTAAAAAGGCGAAGTTAAAAAACAATATAATAATTGTAGGTCCGGTAGCCCCTCATAGGATAAAAGATTTTTTGGGTATCGCAGATATTTTTGTGCTACCTTCTTTGTATGAAGCGTTGCCACTGGCGCTTCTTGAGGCCATGGCAGCAGGTAAGGCTGTGATTTTTACAAGTTTACCTTGTGCAAAAAAAGTGATTATAGATGAAAAAGACGGCCTCTTGGTTAAACCTGCTGATGTCGATTCTTTGAAACGGGCGATATATAGATTATGTTGCGATAAAGAGCTTCGGCAACGCCTTGGTTATAACGCAAGAAAGAAGGCAATAAATTTTGATTATCAAATCGAGGCTACTAAATTAAGGCAGGTGTACACCAAGATTCTTTTGGACAAGGTCGAGGAGTAAGACATAGAAAGATAAAATCAATATGAGAGTTATATTTGCAGTAAAGTATAGTGGTGATGAATATATAGGGCTTATGAGGATTTCTAGTATATTGAGAAACAAGGGGTATCAAGTAGAGGCGGTAGAAGCTGAATACAATAAGGTGAAAGAAAGATTAAAAGATGGCCTTCCCACTGTATTAGCCTATAGCGCCCCGACCATTTTTGTTAGTCATTATTTAAAATTAAATAAACGCATCAAAGAAAGATTTAATGTTTTTTCTGTGTTCGGCGGCCCACATCCTACTGCAGTTCCGGAAATGATCAAGGAAGACGGTGTCGATGGCGTATGCATAGGTGAAGGTGAATTCGCCATGCTTGAACTGGTAGATAATTTATGTTCCGGAAGACCCGTAAATGATATTAAAAATTGGTGGATTAAGGAAAATGGCAAGGTATTTAAAAATCCTTTAAGGCCATTGATCAAAGATTTGGATAGCTTACCTTTTCCCGATAGAGAATTATTTAAAAATCATGCTTTATTTGACAGGGAAAGGATCTACATATTAACAGGAAGGGGCTGTCCTTATGCATGCTCCTTTTGCTTTAATCCTTATTATAATAAGATCTACGAAGGACAGATGACTAGTATCCGCAAGCGGAGCGTTGAAAACGTAATCGAAGAAATCAGGCGATTTAAAAAAGACTTTCCCTTGAAGTTTGTGAGATTTTATGACGATATTTTTATTTTGCCTTTTGGATGGCTAAAAGAGTTTTCCAGTAAGTACAAAAAATATGTCAATCTCCCATTTTATTGTAATGTGCGCGCAGACCTTATAGATTCCAGGATTGCTAGATACCTGAAGAATGCGGGTTGTTTCAGTGTTTCTATGGGCCTTGAAACAGCAGATGATACTTTGCGCAATGAGATTTTGAATAAAGAAATTACAAAAGAACAAATAATTAGTGCAGTCAAGTTGTTAAAAGAGCAAAAAATTAGAGTGAGGACGAGCAACATCCTCGCCCTATCAAAGCAATCTATTGATAAAGATTTTGATACATTGAGATTGAATATTAAGTGTCGCGTGGATTATGCATCTGTCAGTATGCTTGCCTTTTATCCCAAAACCGGAGTCCAAAAATCAATAGGTAAATATAAGCATTCTTTACTGTGGGGCCTAGAAAATAATCAAGAGAAAAGTTTAGTAGAGAGGCTTTATTATCTTTTTCCAATCACTGTAGAATATCCATTTCTTTTTCCATTGGTGAAGATTTTAGTGAGGCTCCCTTTAGGTTGTTTATATAGAGTGTCATATTTATTATGGCAGGGATATTGCGCATATTTTAGAACTTACCCTGGAGGCATCAGAGCTTTTATTAAGGGAGTTAAAAAATACACTAAAAAGATTGTTTTTTTGAGAAAAGAAAGATATAATAACGCATGACAAAACTACATATAGATGATTTTTTAGGTAGATATAAGTCCAGAGAATTTATAGACTTAGTAGAAAAATGGGATTGTAATCTTGAGAGAAAAACCGTACTCAAAACAGATCTTCGCGAAGAGGCCTTTGGAGAGGATGAAATCTTATTTTCATTATCGAATAAGAATACGCGGTTTTTCGCCTTAGATATTTCAAAAGAAACTGTTAAAAAAGCAGATATTAGACAAAAAGAAAAAGGTTTTGTCCATAGATATACTGTGGCTGATGTAAGAAATCTGCCTTTTAAAAGTGATGTTTTTGATTTTATATTGTCCAGTTCAACGCTCGACCATTTTAACTCGGAAAACGAACTTATAAAAGCTCTATTGGAATTAAAAAGGGTGGTCAAGCCAGTGGGGAGTTTAATTATCACGCTTAATAATAGATGTAATGTTAATTTCTATCTATTGCTTAAACTAAAAAAGCTCTTTGGCTTGACCGCTTACCCTGAGCAATTTTATTGTTCAAGACAGTTAAAAACTATATTTCAAAAAGTTGGTTTATATATTCAAGGCGAAGATTACAGCGCCCATATTATTAGCCCTGTAAACAGCACGTTACTGCTGCTTAGAAAATTTATAAGCAAAAAAGTTATAGATAGGATTGCAAGAGGGAGTGTATCTTTTTTTAGATGGCTTGGCAAAAGGGAAAAAACTAAAATTTTCACAGGATGGTTTATAGCGTTAAAATGCAATAAAACGTATTAAATTATGGATATAACAACATG
Organism: Candidatus Omnitrophota bacterium; assembly: GCA_018901615.1. Classification (GTDB taxonomy): domain Bacteria; phylum Omnitrophota; class Gorgyraeia; order Gorgyraeales; family Gorgyraeaceae; genus JAHIEN01. The sequence continues at coordinate 14,296 of JAHIEN010000108.1, forward strand.
GCAGCGGACAAAAATCATGAAATATATCAGGGTGGATGTTTGAATTTTAAGTAGCATATATCATGTTCTCTTGACAAATGTCGACGGCATGCATAATATATTTTGTTATAGCATTTCAATTCTTAAACTAATAGACGAATAGAAAAAAGAAAAGGAGAGAAAATGAAGAAAATCGTTTTATGTTTTTTATTTATTTTTAGCACTTTGTTTGTAAAGAATGTAATAGCGGAACCAGACAAAAACTACCCCGCGATTAAAGTTTTCGGCTTTACGCATCTACAGGCATTGTATGATGATACCGCTGGGTCCAACCACGGCGAAGAATTTAGGATTGCAAGGGCAAGGATTGGCGCTATAGGGAATATAACCGACATTGTAGATTATATGGTGTTGACCGAATGGGGTCGATTTACCTACAATGACCCTGTTACACTTTTAGACGCCTGGGTCAATTGGAAGCTCAACCCCGGCCTTAATATTAAGATAGGTCAAACCTGGTATAAATTTTCTTTTTCTGGAACAGACAATCTGCCCAAGATCCCCTTTATCTACAGGCCGGAGGTCGTGGATGGGATTTGGTTAACTATGGGTAGAAATGGTTCCTATGCCTATGATCAAGGTATTGAACTTTGGGGTGACTTTAAAGAAAGTAGATTTCCCTGGGCGTATATGTTTTTTATTACTAATGGCTCAGGGCTTGATAATTTTGAGGACAATGGTAAAAAGGATTTTACAGGAAGGGCATGGATCGAGCCTAAAAAGGATTTAAGATTAGGCCTTTCTGGTTTTTATGGCCATTCCAGAACAGAGGTTACCTCTAATTTGGGCAATGAGGAAAAAAGAGATTTACCCGAATATGCCTATGGATTAGAACTAGTATACACTAAGGAGCGCTTTCGTTTCATTTATGAATATTTAGAAGGCCTTTATGAGGGGTATGTGGATATAAATGGAGCAGAGGTCTTTCATATCGCCACCAAGAGACCTAGAGGGTGGTATACGACATTCAGCTTTAAACCTTTATCGTGGATTGAAATACCCGTTCGTTACGCATGGTATGAAAAGGACGCGGTAAATAGCGATACTGGTTTAGAGACAGTGACCGCTGGCGTTACCTGGTTTTTAAAAGAAGGGACCTTAAATAATGTTAAATTGAATTATATTATAAAGAGCGAGGAAGAAAATTATGGTTCAAGCCCTAAAAATATGGTCGCGCTTCAAATGCAGCTCATATTTTAAATGGTGATTATGCTAATTTTGGTTACCGTCAATAACGAATTATCTTTAACTTAAAAGGAGGGTGTTGTGTTAGAAAGAATTGGAAATTTTTTTATAGTGATTATTTTTATTTTGGCTTTAACAGTAGCGACAGCTCCTCTTCAGGCTGCAAATGAGAAGGGTGATATTAACGATGGTTCATGCACTGGTTGGGGGTGGCCCCTGCCTTATGAACAGGTAAGTAAAAAATCTCTGGAATGGCTAGAATCAAAAGGGTGGTCGCCGCTGACTATCGGGTATTTTGCCGATATCCCAGGCTATTCAGCTTGTTATTCGATAATTAAAGAAAAACAACTTTTAGAGAAACGCGGACTTTCGGTACGTTTTGTAAGCTTTCTTTCCGGCCCCCCTATCGTAGAGGCATTTTTGGGTGGTCAGACTCAGGTTACGCACTACGGTGATTTCCCTTTTTGGTTAACAGTTGACAAGGGTGCTTTGGTTAAGGCATATGCATTAACCGGAGTTAATATGGAAGTGGCGATGCTCGTTCATCCGGATTCTTCCATAAAAAAACCAGAAGATCTTAAACAAGAAGGAAGGTTAACAGTGGTGGGCGCAACTTTAGGTTCGTATGCAGAGTTTTATCTTACAGCAATGGCTGAGCAAAAGAATTTAGTAAGAGATAAAGATTTTAGAGTGGCTGGTTTAACTACAAGAGACGCCCAGCTTCTTCCTAAAGGCGTAGATGCGGTTTGTATCTGGGATCCGCATATAACATTTTCTGAAGAGAAGGGTTTGGGGAAGAAGATTGATACAGGATACGCTTATTTTTTTAATACAGGATTTGATTTTGTTCGCAGAGAGATTCATGAAAACGCCCCTGATGTGGTACAGGCTCTTGCTGATGCGGCGGTTGAAGCTCTTTTATACGCCGGCTATGATATTGATGGCACAGTGGATTTTTTTCGCAAAGATCCCAGGGTCTCAGCCTATTCCAAGGAGCTCATAAGAGATCAGATCGCTAAATACGTGACTTTTTATCCTCCCACGTTCCGTTATATTCACAAGAATTTTTGGGCAACCGAAGATTCCCGTATTATTAAAGCGTTAAATGCGCAGGGTAGGGTAAAAAAACCATGGAGCATCGAGGAGATGGAGGAGGTTATGGCTCCGGAATACATGGCAAACACCTTTCAAAGGTTAGGTTGGGAGATTCCCAAGGAGCCTGTTTTTTTGCCACTAGAATGGAATGGAAAAGTGTCAGAGCCGCCGTATCCCGGGTATATAGTATCCGAGAGCAGGCCTCGGAACAAAGAGTAGCTGGTATCCTGATAAGATATAAAACGTTATGAGCGATATTACCCTAATAAACATAACTTCTAAAAATACTTACGATGGTAAAATAGTCAATAGGTTAAGTACCATCGGTATCTATAGTCTGATTGCCTGCCTGGAAGATTCAGGGATTAGCGTTGATTTCCGTGAATATTTTCTTGATTTTGAAAAATCGTCTTCCGAAGAGATGGTTACCGCTGTAAAATTTTTTAAAAATTCCGAGAAGATCATAGGAATTGGCTGCCATTCGATCCATCTGCCATTCGTAGCGCGCGTCGCGCAGGAGATAAAAAAAGCATTTCCCGATAAGTTTATTATTTTAGGCGGAGTAGGCCCTTCAATTGTAGCTAGACCTTTAATGGAGCTAATAAAAGATATAGATCTAATAGTGATAGGTGAGGCCGAGGTCAACCTTCCGCAGTTAGTCAAGGCCTTGATATATGGTGGTAAAAAATTATCCGATATTAAAGGAATTATATTTCGTGAAGACGATAAGATTATAGCTGCGCCGCCCATAGAGCGAGTTAATGATTTAGATGATTTGCCCATGCCCGCGTATAAGTATTTAGATGTTGGATTGTACAAACAGCCGATGGTTATGTCCGCGCGGGGTTGTCCTTTTGGTTGTCCTTTTTGTAGTTTGGGGGCTTATTGGAACAGAAAAGTAAGCTATCGTTCCCCGGAAAGGATACAGAAAGAGCTTCAGACCTTGAGCGGGATGGGGGTTAAACGCGTCTTTTTTGCTGACCCCTGTTTTATGTTAAATAAAGAAAGGTTAATAGGATTTGCAGATGTTGTAAAAAAGGATGCCTTAATGGAAGAGCTTAAGACATACGGTCGCTTGGACTTAGTAGACAGAGAAACATGCCAGATTCTAGCCGATGCTAATTTTAAAGCTATTTTTTATGGGTTAGAATCAGGGAGCGATTCAGTTTTAAGACAAATTAAAAGAGGGATCAGAGTGCAAGACGGGTTAGAAACGATAAGGATGACTAAAAAATATTTTACACGGATAGAAGTAAGTTTAATGTGGGGTTTTCCTTTTGAGACATTGGGCGATTTAAAGAAAACTATAGATATACACAATTATCTTAAAGATGAGCTGGGTTGTGTTGTGCAGCTTACCTGGTTTCAGCCATTTGCCAACACAAGGTATTTTCAGGAATACAAAAATATCTTAATGAAGCCCGAGTCGCTTTCAGGAATTTATGATAGACGTATAGGTAGAGAACAGATCCATTCGACACTTGATCGTGCTAAAGAATATGATTATACAATAAGCCTAAGAAGCATGATCGGACATTCTCACGTTTATTCTTTGGCAAAAGAGCTGATAGATAGTAACCCGTGTATATTTCCCGATTTTTATCGATATAAAACACCAGATTTAGACAAAAAACTAGATATAGTAAACAAAATAGTCCCTAATTAAACTAATAATAGTGGCTTTCTTATGTTATGAGTGATATTACTTTAATAAATTTAACTATAGCAAAACATTTTAGCGGCAAGGTAGTCTATAAGCATAATTCGGTTGGAGTATTTCGATTGATCGCTGTCCTTGAAAAGGCAGGATTTAAAGTCAATTTTTCCGAATATTGTTTGGATCATAGAAATTCTTTTTCGGAAGAGATAAAATGTTTTATATCCATTATAGATCCTGCTTCTCCGCTTATAGGCATAGGGTGCCATTCGGTACATCTTCCTTTTGCAGTAATGGCCGCAAAAGAGTTAAAAAAAAGATTTCCTGATAAAAAAATTATTATGGGGGGCATTGGCCCCTCTATGGTAGCTAAAAAATTATTAGAGAGATTTGATTTTATAAACGCTGTAGTGATTGGTGAAGCCGAAGAAACCATTGTGGAGGTTGTAAAAAATAGCATCAAAAGTTTTAAAGGCATAAAGGGCGTGCTTTATAGAGACAATGGCACTGTGGGTGTTAATGCGCCCAGGCTTCCCATAGAAGACTTGGACGCAATCCCATTGCCTGCTTACCATGCGGTAAACTTTAAAGAACAATATCAAATTCCCATTGTTTTTACATCTCGAGGGTGCCCTTTTGGGTGTTCCTTTTGTGGATTAAGCGCTTTCTGGGGAAGAAAGGTCAGATATCGTTCGTTTGATAATATAATAGAGGAACTCAGGCTTTTAACGCATAACTATGGTATGAAATATTATTTTTTTGGCGATCCTACATTTACGCTAAATAAAGACAGGGCTCTCGAATTCTGCCAGAGGCTTCAAAAGGAAAATTTAGGGATTAGATTTGATTGTATGGCCAGGATAGATTGCATTGATGAAGAGTTGATGGAGGAAATGGCAAAAAGCGGATGCGAGGCGCCATTTTATGGTTTAGAGTCAGGAAGCGACGATGTCCTTAAGAGGGTTAAACAGGGCGTTACCGTGAAACAGGCTTTAGAAGTCATTAAAAAATCTATCAGGCATTTTAAGACAGTTGAAGTGGGCCTGATGTGGGGATTTCCCTTTGAGACATTAGATGATTTTAAACAAACAATTAATGCGAGAGAATATCTGGAAGATGAACTTGGCTGTGGCGTGCAGTTACGATGGCTTGAGCCATATCCCTGCACAGCGCTTTACAACGAATTTAAAAATGAGTTATTTTTACCTTATGACCAGAGCGCTATATTTAGATTTGATATGGTACACGAAGCTGTCGCCAAAGGAAAAAAATTCTATGAACCCGAAAAATATACTTCACAGGTCAATATCCCCCCCGACGTAACCAGTGTTCGATTTATGATTGCCGCTTCTCATATCGCATCGTTATGTCGAGAAACAATAGAACAGAATCAAGATATTTTCTGTGATTACTATCGCTATAAAACTCCGGCCTTAAAGGAAAAATTGGAATCCGCACAGCGATACAGCATATATTAAGGAAAATTATGATGAAAAAAAATAGTTTTTTTTATTCTTGGTTATCGGATAAGAGAGAAAAAAAAGCAAATGACGGAAAAAAGTCATATCCCCTTAGTCAAAGAGTAAGAAAATTATTTCATAGCCATCACCTGGTAGGTAATTTTTTCCACTATCGCACAGCGATAAAAATATTAGGCTGGAATTATAACAGTGTTTTTGAAGATGGCCGGTTGGATTTAAATCCTCACAGATGGGCGGATTTTGGCCCCTTAAATTTTCAAATAGGCCCCCCTAAAGATGTCGCAAGGTGTTTACAAAAGATGAGCATATCTAAAAATATAAACTCATACCCGCCAAATCTTATACCCTCTCTCAGAGAAATTGTTTCAAGGGTTATTTTTAAGCGGAGTTGTAGTAAAGATTTTGACTTGATTTGTACCGAAGGGGCTCAATCCGCTTTGGCGTATTGCATGCTGACGTTCGTTAATCGCGGCGATGAGGTTATAATAACAGACCCGGGATATTTTTTCTTTGAACCTCCGATCCTGACAGCGGGAGGAAAAATAAAAAGAATCACCCTTTCCAAAAAAAATAATTTCAGGATAGACATCGAAAGTCTTAAAAAGAAAATAACCCCCAGGACAAAAATAATCATCATTTGCGACCCCATTAACCCTTTTGGTACCATTCAAACAGAGGATGAATTGAGGGAAATAATAAAAATCGCGAATAAGTACAATATTATAGTGCTAAATAACATAACCCATGGTTTTCATCGATTAAATGTAAATGCAGAACATAGCCCTATGAGTTCTTTGCGTGGCGCAAACTCAAAAAACGTCATTACGATCGCAGGCCTTTCGCATGGATACGGATTGGCAGGTTTAAGGATAGGGTTTTTAGGAGCGCATCCTGAAATATTAAAACCTGTTTTATCAATAAAAAGCGCCTTGACCCGTATAAATACGAATCTTTTAACACAGTACGCGGCTATAGCAGCTTTAGAGGACAATGAATATATCCATAACTGCGACAACCTGTTGAGAAAAAACTTTTCTTTTTTTAAGGATATTATATATGGAATTCCAGCGCTAAGTTTTATTATAGAACCTGATTATGGTTTTTTCGCTTGCGTGGATACTTCCAAAATAAAAGCGAGCTCTCAGGAGTTGACCGTAGCCTTATTGAAAAGGAAATGCGCGGTGTATCCTTCGGATGGCTTAGGAAACACAAAAGCGTCTTCCTATATAAGGATAAATTTTTCTACGCCGCACAGAAAACATTTCACGTGGCTTAAGAAGGCATTGCCAAAGGCGATAAAAGAGGCTGAAACAAGAAAATATGGAAAAGCAGTGATTGATTTTTTTAGGTCCGTAGGTACGAAGAGGGCATTGAAAATAATTAAAGATATTGGTTCAGGAGCGTCTTTAAAGAATAAAAATTAGACGAGCCCATATATGAAGCAAGTTTTTAGAGATTTTTTATGAGCGATATTACATTGATCAATATATCCATAGCCAAATATTTCGGCACAAAAGTAGTCTATGAACGGAACGCCGTGGGGATTTTTTTATTGATCGCTGTTCTTGAACGGTCGGGGTTTAAAGTAGCTTTTCATGAGCATTTCTTAGATCATCGATGTACATTCAAAGAAGAGACGGATCGTTTTATGTCTTTGATAGATCCAACATCTCTTTTTATAGGTATCGGATGTCATTCGGTCCATCTTCCTTTCGCGGTAAGGGTCGCAAAAAAATTAAAAACGCGGTTTCCTGATAAAATTATAATTATGGGAGGCATAGGGCCTTCAGCTGTAGCTAAGCAGTTATTAGAACGGTTTGCTTTTATTGATGTTATAGTAGTGGGAGAGGCCGAAGAGACCATAGTAGAAGTGATAGAGAAGGGCAGAAAGTCTTTTAAGGATATAAGAGGCATAGTCTATAGAGAGAAGGGTGCTGTATTTGTTAATGATCCTCGGCCACCCATAGAAGATTTGGACGGTATTCCATTGCCAGCATATCATGCGGTGGATTTTAAGCGAGAGTATCAAATCCCCACTCTTTTTACTTCCAGGGGGTGTTCTTTTGCCTGTTCATTTTGTAGTTTGAGCACTTTTTGGGGAAAAAAAATCCGATATCGGTCAATCGATAACGTTATGCAGGAATTGATTTTTTTGAAAGAGCATTATGGAACGAAATACATATTTTTTGGTGACCCTACTTTTAACGCGGATAGAGACAGAATCCTCATGTTTTGCCGTAGGATGAAGAAGGAAGGATTAGGGCTTAAATGGGAATGCTTGGTAAGGGCGGATTATATGGACGAAGAAATGATGGATTGCATGAAACAAGCCGGGTGCGAAACAGTATTTTATGGATTAGAATCAGGAAGCAGAAGCATCTATAAGAAAATTAAACATGATATTTTTATAGATAGATCAATAGAAAACATACAAAAATCTTTTAAATATTTCAAAACCGTGGAAGTAAGTTTAATATGGGGCTTTCCTTTTGAGACATTGGATGATTTTAAGACAACGCTGGAAATGCGAAATTCCTTAGAAAACGAACCCGGTTGCGAAGTACAGCTGCGGTGGCTGGAGCCCTATCCCGGAACACCGCTTTATAAAGAATATAAAGATGAATTGTTTTTACCTGAAATACATAGCTTGATTTTTCAGAAAGAGAGAGTTGGTTCAGCTATAGCAGGAGGAAAGGACTATTATGCCTGTCAAGGCGGGGAATCAGGTATTCGTATTCCCGCTGATGTTACCAGTGTTCGATTTATGATCGCCGCTTCTCATACTGCGTCGTTATGCCGAGAAATAATCGAACAAAACCCCGATATTTTTTGTGATTACTATAGATATAAAACGCCAGATTTAGAAGAAAAATTGAGACTCGCAAAAAGATATAGTGTTTATTAAGCTGTATTTCTGCGATAATATGGCAGGCTGGACACGTTAGAATGAACGAGAGGGTAATGCATTACATTGAAATATTTTTCTAGATACTTATCATTTATAATTTTCATTATTTTCTGGCAGGTCTGTGCGGAGTATATCTATCCACAGTTTAACCCTATGGCACATAATGTTCTTCCTTCTCCGTGGGAGGTAGTGCGGATGGGAGCGGAGTTATTCAGGAGAGGAGAGTTGGTAAGACATATATGGGCTACCGTGAGGCGGGTTGCGATTGGATTTTCATTAGCAGTTCTGATTGGAATTTTTTTAGGGGGTTTAATGGGTTTAAATAGCGCTGTGAAGGAACGCTTGAAATTGATAATCGTCCTTTTAAGACCGATACCACCCTTTGCCTGGATTCCCTTGGGACTGATTTGGTTTGGGATAGGGGAAGCGGAGATGATAATGATCATTGTTATCAGCAGCGTTTTTTTTGTGGCCATACACACTCTTTATGGAATAGAAAGAATTGACTTTAGATTGAAGCAGGCAGCAAAAAGTTTAGGGTCGAATCGCTGGGATTTATTGAAAAGGGTAATCCTGCCAAGTTTATTGCCAGAATTATTTCATGGGATGAGGCTGGCTTTGGGCTTTTGCTGGGTTGCGGTTGTGGGGGCCGAGATAGTCGGTTCTGTTTCTGGTTTGGGTTATTTAATTTTAGATTCAAGGAATCGAGGCCTTCCCCAGATGGCTATTTTAGGAATGATGTTGATAGGTTTTATTGGTCTGAGCATGGATCGTATATTAGTCAGGGTTAAGAAGACATTTTTACCGTGGGATAGTAAATGACAGGACGCCTTACGAAAATCGCGCATAGAGTAAAAAAATTTGATTTGATTATATTAGTGTTATTTTCATGGGAAATCTTCGCGCGATTTATTTATCCTCGATTTGAACCTCGAGCGGCAGTTTATTTACCAGCTTTTTCAAGTGTCTTAAAGGAATGCTGGCAACTTCTGGCCGATGGAATTCTCATGCAGCATATATGGGCTAGTCTTAGACGCGTATTGATTGGTTTTTCATTAGCTTCTTTATTCGGCATAACCTTAGGATTCATTATAGGTCTTTCACAAAAAGCATATGAACAATTGCATACACTGTGTCAAATTTTTCGGCCTATACCTCCTGTAGCATGGATACCGATTAGCTTGCTTTGGTTTGGAATAACAGACGCGCAGCAGTATTTTATTATTTTTATAGGCGTCCTTTTTCCTATTTTGTTTAATACCTTGCAGGGTGTCCATAGTGTGTCCAGTCAATATAAACTCGTAGCGCAGGCTTTAGGGGCTCGAAGATTCCTGCTTATAAGGCGAGTGATATTGCCAGCAGTCCTTCCAAGGATAATTTTTGGATTACGTTCAGGGGTTGGATATGCCTGGTTTATAATAGTGGCAGCTGAGTTTGTTTCAGCGCCCAATGGCCTGGGCTACCTTATTTTAGAAGGAAGAAACATGATCATTACAGAGAGGATTTTTGTAGGCATGATAACCATAGGCGCGATAAATCTTTTTTTTCATTATTTTTTAACTAAATTTGAAAATTGGATTGCGCCTTGGCGGAAAATCGCTTTTATTTTTTAATTATGGCCAAAGTAGAGTTTAAGAATGTATCCAAAGTTTACCAGGATAGTAAAGACGATCGCAAGATACTGTCTTTAAAAGACATTTCTTTTTTAGTGAATCCGGGTGAGATTATGGTGTTAATCGGTCCGTCTGGCTGCGGCAAGACCACGATCTTAAACCTTATTGCAGGTTTTATTCAGCCTACGGAAGGAAAGGTATTATTTAACGGCCAGCCGGTTACCGGCCCTGGAGCGGAACGAACGATAATCTTTCAGGAGTATATCCTCTTTCCCTGGTATTCAGTCCGCAATAATATCGAATTTGGTTTGACTGCTAAGAAGGTCCCGAAACAAGAAAGGCGGCGGATATCCGACGAGTTATTATCTTTAGTCGATTTAGAGCGATTTGCCGATTTCTACCCCCACCAGTTATCCGGAGGGATGAAGCAGCGCGTTGCTTTAGCGAGAGCACTTGCCGTAAATCCGGAAGTCCTTTTGATGGATGAGCCATTTGGTTCTTTAGACGAGCAGGTGAGAAGGTTTTTGCAGCAGTCTTTATTAAAAATTTGGAGAGTTAAAAGGCCGACAATTATTTTTGTTACGCATAGCATTGGTGAAGCGCTTATTCTCGGCCATAAGATCTTGGTATTGAGCTGTCAGCCGGCTGAAGAACGCGATTATATAGAAATCAATAAACCTTTTCCTCGTGATCTTGTGCGTGATTTATTTTTTCAAGATATCAAGATCAGAATCCATGGAATGCTACAAGAAGAGTTTAAAAAAGGTAAAAAGTGTTAGCCCTTAATGAAAAATAAAATAATCAAGATTGTAATCTGGATTATTTCCTGGCTAAGGTCCGGTAGTTTACGAAGAAAAATTATCTTGCCATTCCTTAGTTCTAAATTTTTTACGTTTCTATCATTAGATTTTTTAAAGCCCCCCCGGAATAAAATTTCTGATAACCCTGCCAGAAGCCAGATCTTGTTTCAAAAAATTTATTTAAAGATATTTAGGAAGCCGGAAGTTTTTTTGTGTAACTTTCAGGATACTTTAAGGGTGTGTGCAACCTACAGGTGCAATTTGTCTTGCAAATCATGTTATGCCCGGGGATTACATGATCAAATGCCGGTCGATATGAAAATAGATGATTTTAAGCGTCTAATAAAGTGGTCAAAAGACAAAGGTTGGAAAAAAATAAGATTTTTGGGAGGGGAGGCTACTATTCACCCGGAGTTTATCAAGATGCTGGATATTTGTTATCAAAATCAAATGATGGTTACGATACCGACGAATAACCTTTTTCCGGAAAAGATCCTGAAAAATCTCGATAATCGTTTAGTAAAGGACATTTCCATTAACTACAATGCCGGCTTTATGAATGATAAACAAAAAAATAGACTCTTCAGGGAGAATATTGGAAAACTCGCGCAACGCGACATGCCTTTTGGGTTTTCTTATGTGTTAAGTTATGAAGAAGACAGCGATAATTGGACCGATCTTATCAAGGATGCTGAACGGTTTAAACCTTTATATATCAGGGTAAGTATTGAACTTCCTTCTTTTTCCGACCAGTCTTTTTTTGCCGAACTTGACCCTGACGCGCTATTTGCGAAAGTACACCGGATGTGGCAGATGAGCGCGAAGTTATACATCCCATTTTTTTTCTACCGCCCTGTACTTTTGTGCATGGTCCCGCAATGGGTTCTGGATTCCGATTATTATTCTGGACATCTTTTTTTTACCTGTTGTCCGATCAGCTATTGTTCGAAGGATAGTGGTTACGGTACGATGGTTACGGTCAATCCAGACTTGTCTACTTTTCCCTGCGCATCGGTGTTTATCAAAGGGCCGGAAATACTTAGTTTTAATGACCGGAGCGAAATAGATCTTTTTTATAGAGAACAGATAAAGGCTTTGTTATTAACCCCGCTTATGAATAAGTGTAATTATTGCAAATACCGGAGAGAATTTGTTGCGGCTGTTCAAAAGGACCAGGCAATGATTGATGATAAAGGTATTTGCCAGGCCGGATGCGCTAATTTTCGGTGTCACAATAGCGTGTGTTTTAATTGCAAAGAATGAATGCCAGTGTGTGGTAGCTAAAAGATGAGCAAGAAAATAATTAGTTTAATTTCCACTGAGCTTATCCCTACTTGTCACGGACTGCGAAGCATCTCTTCGTTTTTACGGCAAAAAGGATACGACACAAAACTTATTTTTTTCGGTACCCGGAGCCGGCGCTATCCGCAAAAGGCCTTAAGAGAATTACGGAATTGCGTTAATGGGTCAGACTTAATAGGTATTTCTTGCTACAGCCAGAGTTTTTCTAAAGCCTTGCAGGTCATCTCCGTTTTAAAACCGCTTAGTATTCCTATTGTCTGGGGTGGCTGTCATGCCACACTGAATTCCGCCGAATGCATTAAGCATGTCGATATCATCTGCAGAGGTGAGGGAGAAGGCGCAATTCTGGAATTGATAGGATCTCTCGACAATCGCGAAAAAATAAAACGGATCCCTAACTTATGGGTTAAACAAAATGGGGAAATATTTAAGAATGCGCTTCGGCCGCTCATGCCCAATCTGGATATACTGCCTCCGGAAGATTACGAATTCAATCACCAGTATTTTCTTGAATCCGGGAAACGTATTGCGCGATATGCCGGACAAAGATTAGGCGCTCAAAGCTATCAAAATGTGCTTGCGAGAAAAAAACTAAAAGGATTTAGCGTATCCTTATCGCGCGGATGTCCTTATGCTTGCGCGTATTACTATAATTATGATTACAAGGAGATTTACCGGGACATCAACAATAATACCCTTAAAAGAAAAAGCGTTGAGGCCGCGATAAAAGAAATACTTTATTATAAAAAGAAACTTAATTTGACTTCGCGGTTTCATTTTATCTCATTTGATGATGACGATTTTTTTGTGCGCCCTTTAAGTGAAATAAAACAATTCTCTGAAGAATACCGAAAGAATATTGGTATTTCTTTTGGGTGCCATGTCCACGTACAGTCTTTCAATGAAGAGAAGCTTAAGGCGCTCATCGATGCCGGCTTAAAAGTAGTAACCACGGGGCTGCAGACGGGGAGCGAGAGGATTAACCGGGAAATATATAACCGGATCGTATCGGATAAAGAAGTGATCAATGTGGCAAAAACGCTGCGTCGATATTTAAAATATTTCTTTCTGCCCCCTTCTTATCATGTAATAAACACTAATCCCTACGAGACAAAAGAAGACGTGTGGAAGACAATTAACCTTATCAATGAGCTGCCCCGTCCGTTTAATATTCAGATATTCCAATTAGCGTTCTTTCCTAACAGCCGGCTGGCCACTAAGGCGTTTGAAGATAAAGTTGTTATGAATAAAAAAGATTTAGCTTTCGACCTCCATTATTACGACGCGATTTCTTATCTGAAAAGGAGGCGAAATTACCGCTACGAGTGGTTTTTATTGAATTTAATGAACGGTAGTCACCATAGATTTCGTAAAGGGCGGATCTCTTATTTGATGTTCAATATCCTTACGCACAAAAGAATGCTCAAAATGTCTGAGCGCTGCAGTTGGATAACATATTTATTATCTTTGCTTTTTCTTTTCTCAAAAAAAAGATATGTAAGGTATCATTATGAACGAAACCACAGATTGTAAGATGAAAATCAATATCGTTGTTGCTCCGACAATGCACCATCCTTATCAGTTACGGCGGATTTCGCATAATGATCAAGATCTTCCGCCTTACGGGGCCGCCTGCATCGCTTCATTTTTAAAAGCAAAAGGGTATTCTGTAGCGATAAAGGATTTTCCTTTATTTTTTGATGAATTTCGGGATATCTTGAAGTTACTGGATAGCAAAGCAATGTTCGAAAAGATCACGGAATACGTTACTAAAGATATTCCGCATCCGATGGTGGATAAATTCGCCGAGAAGATGCTTAACTGTGTCACTGAGGACAGATGCGATCTTTTAGGGTTTTCTCTCTTGAGCCGCCTTAGTCTTCCAATTTCTCTGTTATTAGCTAAAAAGGTGAAACAAAAAAGTAAAGTTCCAATTGTATTCGGCGGAGCAGTTGTTACGGAGTTTTTCGAACAATATAAATTTAATAAAAAGAGTTTTTTCTTTAGTAACTACGGAAACTGCAATTTCATTGATTATTTTATTGTCGGAAAAGGAATGTATCCTTTACTTGGGCTTTTGGAATACCTCCAGGGAAAGGTAAACATTGACAAGATTCCCAATCTCGTATACCACAAAGAAGGCGAATTAAAATTGAATCAAAGGGTTTTTTTTGGCCTCGAAGAGATTCCTGTTCCTGATTTTTCTGATTTGAATTTAGGTAAATACGAGACCATTCAGCGCAGGATGAGCAAAAAAAGACGGGAGCCAAAACGATTACAACTACCTTACCAGATTACTTCCGGATGTGTTCATAAATGCAGTTTTTGTAATTTTTATTTAGTGAGCCCTAACGTGCAGTTTAAAAGCTGCGATAAGGTTATCCGTGAATTGATGTTCCTTAAAAAAAAGTATAATACTAATCATTTTTTCTTTTGTGAATCCAATGTCAACCTTTCTTATAAATATCTGAAAGAACTATGCGAAGGTATTATTAAGCATAAATTGGATATTGTCTGGAGGAGTGTCGCAAGCATCGTTAACATTGACAAAAACCTGCTCTCATTACTGAAAGCATCCGGCTGCTACAGTCTTACTTGGGGGATCGAATCGGGCAGCGATGCGATTTTAAAGAAAATGAATAAAGGATTTACCGCTTCCCATGCGCGTCAGGTTTTAAAAGATGCACATGATGTTGGTATACATAATACCGTCAATTTTATCACTGGTTTTATTCATGAAACAAAAAAGGATTTAAATTATACAATTTCTTTTGCGAAGGAAAACGCGGCTTATATTGACAAAGTAAGGATATTTGATTTTGCGCTTGCTTTTTATACGCCAATACACTTCCATCCAGACCGGTATGGAATTGAAAATATATTCGTTGATTATAATTCTTTAATGGGATTTTCGCGTATCGGATTTGATGAACAGGGTGGTTTAAAATGGGACAAAAAAATCAAGCAAAAACTAAAATTTTACCGGATGGCGTCACAGGCGATTTTAAAACAAGAGATTTTTAATACTATTTGGAAAAAAATAAGCAATTGTCTTTAGTGGAATAGCTTAAGTTTGTAGTAAAATTATTTGTTACTTAAGAACAGCATAAATGTCACTATGAGATCTAAAGTAAAGGTAGGGATAATTTTATCATTGTTCCTTTTGGTTATTGTGTGGGGAGTAATGCGTTATAGAAGCGCCGTGGTATATGAGCAAGCATGCGCTTTTTATTCCCAGATGCAGGCGATAGAGAAAGATAAAATTATTGAAATAACCAAATATATTACCAGTAATAATTACCTGGATAATCACAGGGCTTGGCAGAAGGCATTCTCGTTTTCTTACGACACGCTTATCAAAATGAAAAAGTTTAGTAAGGCATTGTCTTTTCCAAAAGAATTCAAGAAACTTATCGATGAAGTTATTGGAAAGAAGGAAGACGCAAGTTTATATTTGTTGCAACAGGCTATTCATATCAATAATACCCCTGTTCTAGCGGCCTTTCCGTTCTATGAAAAAGACAAGCCAAATATAAGCAGTATAAAACCGTATGCGGAATATATATATATTGATAATCTTAAATTGCGCTTTACCCCTAACAGATTAACTAAGAAAAGCGATATGTGGTATGTAAACAGTGATATGATTGATGATAAAGCAAAAATAGAAAGTTTTAAGAACAAAGATGAAATTGGACAAGAGAAAATACCATTTTCATATAAAGATTCTAAAAAAAGGTTTTCTTCCTCATGGTTTTATCAACTTAAAGAGGATAAATTGAGCATTCCTGCTGCGGCTCTTAGGCCATGGTATAGAAAATATGAAAAAAGTCCGCTAGATTTAGTTATGTATAATAGTACTGTTATTTTAAGAAATGAACACCGTATTTATGGCCTAGATTTATTTTCCGGACAGGAAATTTGGTCTTTTCGAGATGAAAGGAATGATAACGCGGAATATTATCAGACGTTTCGGCATCTTCATCATAATTCTTTCGGATATGAATTGTTATTGGATAAAGATGTAATATTCACTGAGCTGGAAGGATTGCTTTTAGCGGTAAAATTTTTAGGTTCAAATACTCCGCAACTATTGTGGAAGCGTAATCTTGGGGAATATACCCTATGCGCAAAACCAATAAAAGTAAAAGAAATCCTTGTCGTGGGAGTGATTAATGCAAGAGGCGAATTATGGATATGCGGGTTTGATTCTAAGAATGGGGAATTACAGTGGAATACATACATTGGCACATCGTCTTTCTTTTCTCCCGTGAGTATGCTATCAGTGGCTTATGGCGATAACGTAATTTTAGGTACTAATCATGGGGTCTTACTATGTTTGTCGGTAGTTGATGGAACACTTCTTTGGTTGAGAAAATACCAGCCAAAACAATTCAAACTTTTTGATTATTGGGAGCAGAAGTACTATTTGGGTAGATTCACAGGGAAAGGGTATATTAAATATGATACTCAATTTATGGAAATTGAAAGGCCAGGGGTTTTGTACTATAAGCCCCGTGAATCCGAATATTTTTATATGGTCGACATTGAAAACGGGGCATTGCAAGAAGAAATAATAACTAATGTAAACGGATCGCTTATGTTAAATGTCCTTAATAATAAAGCGATCTTCTTTAAACCCTTAAACTCCAAAAAGAATGCCTCAGAAATATTGGCCATCGACTTAGAAAACGGAAAGTGTATTTCGAGTTTTAAACTAAGGGGCAAGATATTTAAGGGGGTAACAAAAAATAATAATACAATAGTATTTAAAATCAGCGATACGGTTTACATGTTGCGGGAGGAAAAAGGTAAAATAATGTGTAGTAAGACAGGAGTTACTGCTCCCGGATGGCTATTAGCAAACGAAAATAATTTGTTATTTTTTGGAGAGAGGGAAACCCTAAGATGTATAAAATTGACACAGCGGGACGCTTCAAATGATTTCCAAAAGGGTCCTACGTCAAAATTTTTGGCAGAAAACAAAAAAGTGTTTGCTATGCTGGAAAAGGCGTTGCAAATAGATGATAAAGATAAGAAAAAAATACTTATTAGCAAAATTAATGTTCTGCTGTCCCAGGCAGATAAATTTACTATTCATCCCGCTGACTTTTTCTCTTTTCTTGTTGCTAATAAAGAAACCTTGAAACATCCGATATGGAAGGAGTTTATCTCAGTATTGAATAAGTTATTCGCCGATCAGGTTGTAACATATAAAGATATTGAGATAAAGTTTTCAAATTTTTTATATGAGAGCAAGCTTTTGAAAAAACCAAACTCTGAGAAACGGAGTCTCCTCTTACAATCGGCATTTGATAACGATAAAATTAGTCCTAAAATTAAAGCAAGAGGAGAAAAAATATTTTTGGTCCCAATAGATACGCAAGAAGGAGAAGGGAAGGTGGATTTTTTGCTTCTCTTAAATAACGATCAGCTTATTTGTGCTGAAGAAAATGGCAGTATTAGGTGGGTAAGAAAGGTGTTTTATTCGCCACAGATATTAGAGATCAACTCAAGCTTAGATATGCATGAGGGTCGAATGTACGCCGATAATATTATTGCTTATTTAGTTAATGATACTCTCGTTGTAAATGATAGCGTAAATGTTTTGGGGATTAACGTGGGCGACGGCGGTTATCTCTGGAGCATAACAAATCAAGGCCCTGCATTTAAGGATGAAAAACAGTCACCGGAATTGTGGAAAGATAGCTCTATGCTTTTTAAAAGATACGGTGTGAAGAAATCATTTGTAGAAAAAGTGAAAATGCATATGCAATTTATAGATGGCCGCCTTATCATTGTACACGCCAACAAAATATATTTAGTCAATCCGGAAACAGGCTTCTGTGAACAGCGTCGGAAGCTAGATATAAAAGGGGCAATGCAAGTGGTAGCTTTTGATCATCTGATTTATATTGTAGATAGTGAAACGAATAATGTACGCATCTTTGATAAGGTCCTTAGATCTATTGCGCAATATCCGATTAATTTTAAGGATAAAGAAAGCTATTGCCCGAAGTTAATATTTCACAACAAATATGTGTTTGTAAGTGAAAAATCCAAAATATTTGTTCTTAATAAAACAAGCGGAGAATTGATTAATATAATTCATCTGGAAAGCATTGAAGATTATTATGTTGAGGTGAATAATGATAATTTACTTGTAATTGTACCATTACAATCTATTAGGTGTTTTGATCTAGCCAGCAATGAATTTAATGAAAAATGGGCATATAAGCAAGATGCCGGGTTGAGACTAGAGGCTGAAGTTTCCTCGAAGACAAAACCTAACTTTTACTTTGTTCTTGAGAACAGGTCTATATTTTTCATTTACAAAAATACCGATACATACGAAGCAGCTCTTATTGATATCGAAATCGGAGAGGTTAAGTATGAGACTGTGCTGGATGGCGTAAAAGGAAGATTTTTTAATATGTCTAACAGTCAAGAAAGAAAAGGGTCATTGTATTTTTCAATAACAACCCAGCGGTGTCATGAAAATGACGAAAAGAGCGAATTATTTAAAAAGGCAAAACGTTTACCTGTATGGACCCACCTGATTGAAGTTGACTATCTAAAAGGAGAAATTATGAGAAATGAAACAATAGTAGCGGGTGCGTCTGATTATGCCTTTGAAAAGAACGTATTTACTCAGACAAATGCCAATATTTTTTGTTCCATTAATGGCAATCTATTGTACGAATTTTTACCAGAGAGTGACTGGCAATAAATGAAAACAACATTCATATTAATAGTAAGTATCGTATCATTTTTGGCAATAGCATATGCCGGCGATAGGGACTACTCGCGTCTGCCAAATATCATTATTATTACGTATAGTGGTTTAAGAAATAGTGAGAGCATAGAAGATCCAACGCGTCAATACATTGATAATCAAAACAACGTGATGTTTAAAGAAGGCACTTTATTCACAAATCTTATAAATGTTAATTTTGAATTCCACATGTCTTCAGTGCAGGCAATCAATACGGGTCTTAACCACCGCTATTATGGCCCAACAGTTGTACCAACTATTTTTCAATATGTTAGAAAACAATACGTTTTACCTAAAGAGAAACTGTGGTCTATCGGACACTGGCAACACAATATCAGTGCTTTTGCAAATAAACAATATGGAGAAGATACATTCCCTGAGGCCTTTGAGATAGATGACCTATATGTATCAGCCGGGCTGTTAAAAAATCTTAATAAACAAGAGTTGCTTTTTCTTAAACGTTATCGCAATTTAATTAAGCAAAAGATATTTACATGGCCAACTTGGGATAGTTTTGCTTTTTTTCAGTATGAAATTTTTAAAAAGAATTTTTTAATCTTGAAGCCTAAAATGGTTCACTATATAATGAATAGTACAGAGATTGCTCATTCTGATACGTTCGCTCGGTATGTATTAGCAATAAAAGAGGCGGATGAACGCATTTTTGAAATGTGGAATTTGATAAAAGAACATCCTTTTTATCGTGATAATACTTATTTTATTATTGTTGTTGACCATGGAAGAGATCAGTACTATATGGATCATGATGAAAGTTCATTATTTAAACCAGATCGAGTATGGATGTATATTTATGGACCAGATATTAAAAGGGGGGCAAGGGTTGAACGTGAGGTTAGGCATGTCGATTTGTTTGCAACGATTGCAAAGATTATGCGTGTGAAAACTCATTATACCGAAGGCAAATTTCTTAATGATTGTTTTACGGGTGAAAAATAAAAAGTAGTTTTGAGGCAATAACTAATAATAAAGGAGTGGAGTAAAATGAAAAAATCTATGCACGCGCCGCAGGTATTAAATGAACCTGTTAAATACGTCAAACCTGTTTCTTTTTCCCGGGGGATGAGGGTTGATCTGGGGGAGTGGGGTATATTGTTTATTTCAGGAACAGCAAGCGTAGATAAGCATGGGAAGACAGTATATCGTGGTGATTTACTGGCCCAGAGTAAACGTACATTCAAAAATCTTACTGCATTGCTTAAGTCTGAAGGCGCCAGTTGGCATAATGTTGTGAAGACAACTTGTTTTTTAAAGGATATGCTTAATTATGATGCCTTTAATGAATTCAGAAACAGGTTCTATAAAGACCAGGGACTTAAAATGTTCCCAGCTTCCACCTGTGTAGAAGCATGTCTTTGCCGCGCGGATCTACTTGTGGAAGTGGAGTTGATCGCTATCTTTAAAATAAAAAGAAAATAGGTAGTCATGAAGACCAGGATAGCCCTTATTTCAATATTTAATATAGATTTCGGGGTAAGATATATCTCAGCTTACTTAAAATCCAAAGGTTATCATACAGACATTATATCCTTTGGTGCGTTGAGATTAAAAGAAGAAATCTTCTGCAATAATTATATAACACCCGGACTTCTTCATCAAAAGGCTTGCCCAGATGGAGATGACGAGTTACTTGTAAAACTTCTCTTAAGTTTAAAACCCGATCTTATTGGCATAACCGTACCTTCCACTTCATTTATTACAGCTTCGATCCTGACCCAGAAGATAAAAGAAAAGCTAAATGTCCCAATTATTTGGGGAGGCATACATGCCACTCTTTGTCCTGAACACTGTATTCAATATGCGGATATGGTTTGTATTGGCGAGGGGGAGTATCCGATGTATGAACTTGCAGAGAAGTTAGAAAATACTGAACAAATAACTGCCATAAAGAATCTCTGGATAAAAGACAGAGACGGTTCGATAGAAAAAAACGAATTAAGAGATTTAATTCTCGAACTTGACTCCCTGCCTTATCCTGATTTTGCAGGTTTAGGTAATAAATTCCTAATAGACAGGGGTAAGGTAATACCTGATCCGATCATTGTTTCTGCCTATCGAGAGAAGGCATATCCCATTATGTCTTCCAGGGGTTGTCACTATAGTTGTTCCTTTTGTTGTAATAGTGTC
The DNA here is from genome assembly GCA_018901615.1 of Candidatus Omnitrophota bacterium. Lineage (GTDB taxonomy): Bacteria > Omnitrophota > Gorgyraeia > Gorgyraeales > Gorgyraeaceae > JAHIEN01. The sequence goes on from JAHIEN010000108.1 coordinate 35,296, forward strand.
TTAAAAGAAATTTATAAGAATAAAGGTCCCTACTTAAGAAGGAGGACTCCAGAGAATGTTATAGATGAAATAGTATATATTAGAACAAACATGGAAGCATGGGAAATAAGATTTTGGGATGATATCTTTACCTATGACGCTGAATGGATTGAGGTGTTTCACCAATTGTATAAGAGAAAAGTAGCCTTACCTTTCACTTGCTATGCGCATCCTGAGCATACCGATAGAACAATTATTGAGATGCTTGCCAATTCGGGACTGAAAGCAGTTGATTTAGGAATACAAAGCGGCAGTGAAAGCTTTTGTAGAGATAGATTTAAAAGAAAGCAGTCCAATGAAGAAATTATTGAATTTGCGAAAGTGCTTAAAAAATTTGGTGTCATTCCCCGATATAACCTTATAATGGATAACCCTTATGAGACCGACTCTGATTTAGATGCTACTGCGGAACTTCTAATGGCATTACCCCGGCCATATATAACAAGAATATACTCCTTATGCTATTTTCCAAAAACACCACTTACAAATCAAAGCCTTAAAGATAAGCTTATAACTGAAGAAGATGTAGAAGGGAGAGACAACAAGGCCCTCAATAACTTTTATATGTTTATAGATTTGGCAAAAGATAAAAAAACCCTTTTTTGGGATACGATTATGGCTATGGTAGTTAGTAGTTTTTTTTCAGAGAAATTAATAAGAAGGTGTAAGCGCAGTAGATTTATCAGAAGTCATCCAAGACTTTTACTGAGCTTAATCCGGCTATATTTGAGAATAAGCTTTATTTCACCTATGCCAATTTTTCATAAAGAACTGAGGACTAAATGGTTTAGAAAAGCTCTAAGGTTTTTTCTTAGTATTTCTGGATTATGTCTTGGGATGAATATATTCCATAAAGATATAAGTAAGATTTTCAAAAAAGAATTTTTTTTTACAGCAAACTTAATTGCGTATCATCTTGAAGGGGTGACAACCGAAACTAACAATCAAGACTTCAGAAATAAAGCAAAAATTGATTTGCTTATATACCCAAAAGATTCAACCAATGCTGTTTGCAAAAGTTTTTACTTAAAAATAGGACTAAGGAATTCCTTTCGTCTACCCTTAATTCTTAAGATGTTAGTGGAATTAACAGACTCTTTGATCGCTACTGAACCAGGAGAAAGACTGGCGCTTTGGGAAATAGATTATAAAATCAATGATATAGAAACAGAGACAGAGGTAGATCTGTTATACCCTCGTCTATTCTTCACACAGAAAGGTATTCGTAGAGAAGTTTCTCTAGTAGAAGTGAAAAAAGTTACAAAAAAAGGTTTATATGGACTCAGGGTTTTTTTATATAGCGGGCGGCACAAAAGATATATTTTGAAAAATTGTTCCGTTGTTTATTTTTAATCTTTCATTGTTACCTGTTAAAATATGGAACTTCTTAAAAAGCATACTGTAAGCATTTGCCCGAAATGTTACGAGGAGATTCCTGCTAGTGTTTATGAAGATAAGCAGATGGTCTATATGGCGAAGAATTGTCATAAACATGGGGAATTTACCTTCTTGATAGAGAAAGATGCCAGGCTTTACAGGCGATTAATGAACGGCGTAGAGTCGCAGGATAGGAAACCTTTTGAAAACATTATGATTGCTGTGACGCATTCATGTAATCTTGATTGCCCTGTTTGTTATTTGCCGTCTAGGGCAGAATCCGAGCTTAGCCTGCAGGTCCTTAAAAAGACCATAGTTGGTTTTGAGGGAGACAATGTAAGGCTTTCTGGTGGAGAGCCGACCTTAAGGGAAGATCTGCCGGAAATAATCAGTTTCATATTAGAGCAGGGAAAGATTCCGTCTTTGACTACAAACGGACTAAGATTTTGCAATAGACAGTATTTACGCAGACTAAAAGATGCCGGCTTATACTATGTTCATATGTCTTTTAATGGTTTAAGTGATCAGACTTATCAAAAGATAAACGGATGTAGGCTTTTGAATAAAAAATTAAAAGCGTTAAGAAACCTAAAAGCCGAAAAGATGAACGTCAGGACTTCGATATTGCTTGAGCGTGGAGTTAATGATAAAGAGTTGACAAAGATGTACCGTTTTTGTGTCAGGAACTTAAACTTTATCCATTCCTTAAGAATAAGGACGGTTGTGCCTTCAGGAAGACATAATGTTTTTGAACAACTATATTTATCTGAAATACTGAGTATTTTTTCTAATGCGATTAAGGTAAGTAAGGATGAAATAATAAAGCATTCACTCTCTAATTTCGGGGGAGAGCATTTGCCTTGCTCTTTAACTATTGATTTAGGGAGATTGCTTTACGATAAGGCTGAAGTCAAAGGCACCCGGAATCCAGTTGTGAGGCTGGTAAAGATAGCATTAGTTTTCTTGCCAAGGGTAGGGATATTGATTACTATCGGTGCGCTGATAAGGTATGTGCTTAGAAAGAAAAGACTGATAGACTTTATAGTGTTTATTCGCGTCTGGCCGCATATTTACAGCATTGATTTAAATGAAATAAAAAGATGCCCATCAGCGCATTTTGTGGGAAGCACTGGAGAGGTTCTTCCTTTTTGTTACGCGATCGCTCTTAATGACAGGAAATACAAGCTTTAATCGAGGGTCCAATCGTATAATTAAGGATATTGAAAAATGGAAAAAGTAAATGATTTGAACAAGCCAGTATGGTTTTTAAACCCTTGGTTTGATATCCTAATTCTTGCCGGTTTTCCAATCGCTTTTATATTCATACCTTTAATATGTTATGCCTGGATACATAGCCCAAAATTTGAGTATTACTTATATGCGGCATCTAATCTTCCCCATGTCTTTGCCGGATACACTGTAGTCTATTTGTCTCAAAAGGCATATAAAGAAAAACCGATAACATTTCTCTGGATTCCACTATTTATTATTATTGCCACAATAATCTTTTGGCAGCCAAGATATTACAGACAGATTCTACATATTCGATTTTTCTGGGGAATGTGGCATGTCGCCATACAGTTTTTCTATATTTTAAGCTTTTATAAGTTGCGAAACCTTGATTATTTGAGGATCGATAAGATTTTAGACACACTTGCTCTTGCAGCGGGGCCTGTCTATTTATATCTTAGCTACTACGTACGTCTTATCTTAAAACCGCAGGCGGATATTATTTATAAGGTATCATTTGTTGAGCAGCTATTGAAATACTCGGTTATGTTCACATGGATTATCGCAGTCGCCTTTATAGCAAGACAGGTCTATTTGTTTATCCGATGGAAGAAGGTTTATCTTTTTAAGTTCTTAATGATTCCTATAGTTATCTTAATTTATGTCGTTCCGTTATTAATATTTAAGGATATTCATGCTGCCAGTCAAGCGGTGATAGCAATGCATAATGTGCAATATGTCAGCTGGGTTTGGTTGTATTATCATCAAAGGTTTAAAGGGAAAGCTGTTCAAGAAAATAGGGCAATATCTTACTTTTTTAAACCTGGCCGTACCGGACATTATGTTTTCTTTTTTTTGTTGGCAGGTACTTTATTTATGCTAGTTGTGATGAAGATGGCGTATTTAAGTCATGACCCACATTTGACTTTCAAGGCAATAACCGGCCCTTTTGCTCTTATCCATTTTTACCTTGATGGAAGAATCTGGAAAAATGTCAATGATATGATGTGATATAGGCATTAGCTTGGTTACAAACGATGGTATTTTTTGATGAAATCCCAGGGAATAGTTTTTAATTAAGGTCAATCCGAAACAATTATGCATTACGCAGTCGAAATAAGTAATCTATCCAAAGAGTTTATACAAAAAGAGAACCCGGCAAGCCTTTTGGCTTCAAAGCGAAACAAGAAAAATATTGTGGCCTTGGATGATATTAATTTGCAGATCAAAAAAGGCGAATGTTTTGGGCTGGTCGGCGTAAATGGGTCAGGCAAGACTACATTGTTAAAGTTATTAGCTACCCTTATTTTGCCCACGAAAGGGACAGCCCATATTAATGGCTATAATATTGTCAGGGACGCCATAAAGGTACGCGCTATTACGGGGTTTGTCAGCTCAGGGCAGCGCAGTTTTTACTGGCGTTTAACCGGAAGACAAAATTTGGAATTCTTTGCCGCTCTTTATGAATTATTTCAGCTAGAAGCGCGCAGAAGAATAGATGAATTAGCAGCTTTGCTGGAAATCGAGAAATACATGGATTACACTTTTTATAGTTGTTCTGCCGGGATACAGCAAAGATTTTTTCTTGCCCAAAGCCTTCTTCATAATCCAGATGTCCTCCTTTTAGATGAACCCACGAAAGGTTTAGATACGGTAATAGCTAAACAGTTACGGAGTTTTATTAAAGAAAAATTTGCGCGCGAGCAAGGTAAAACCGTGTTATTTACTACCCATGATCATGATGAAATGGCCATGTTTTCAGATAGGATCGCGATATTAGAGCATGGCCAAATTAAAACCGTCGGCACCGCAGATGGATTAAGAGATGTTAAGCTTTTATAAGATGATTAGCGGTAAAGAAATATGTTTTTGTATCCGGGAGTAGATAGTGATAACTTTGATGAAAAAGATAGCCGCTTGCGTCAAAAAGGATTTTTTAGATACCTTAAGCTATAGATTACCCTGTTTTTTGACGGTTTGCGGTATCGTTTTAGTATTAGTAATTCTTTATTTCTTGCCCCACTCCTTTGTTAAGAGATCTTTTGTCCTTAATCCCGAAGGTATTAGGATAACATATTTTAATTTTATACTGAGCGGCTTGATGCTTAGCATGTATTTAGTCTCACCCTTTGCTGCTTTTTCTGCGCAAATACAAAAGATACGGACAATAGGGATACTGGAAGCATTATTAGTAACCCCTACCAGATTTATCACCATTCTTGCAGCGCAGTATATCGGATATTTTCTTTTTGCATCAATAATCAATATACCTATTCTGTTATTCATTAGCTATTGCTTAAAGGATCTTGTGGTAAGCCCAAATATTTTTGCGATCGCTATTATTTTTACTCTATCTTTCATTTTGTTTGGTGCTTTTTCTATATTCATAGCAAGTTTCATCATAGTATTTGAAGATGGCAAGCCGATTACTAAAGCAATAATCGGCTGTCTTAGAATTTGCGGAAACATTTACTTTCCCGTTACTATTTTACCAAAGAGCTTACAAATGTTCGCTTATAGCCTGCCCTTTAGTCATATTTTTCGCGCCTTTAGGATGGCCTTGTTTGCTAACTATACGCTTTGGGATATAGCGCCGTATATATTAATTCTTTTAGCTTTTGCTCTTGTTTTATTTCCATTAAGCGTCTGGAGTCTCAATTGTGCCTTAAGAAAAGCAAAAGAAAGGGGAACCCTTGCGAAATATTAAGTTGAACCGTTACAGTGCATGCAGCGATTCTGAAAGTGTATTCAGCTCAAACTGCAACAATCGTGATTATCAAAATATAAATAAAGTGAAAATAATACTATGAAGATAGGTATTCTGGGATGTGGAGCAATAGGGGGATTGTTGTTAGGATATCTTACCGATAAAGGGCACAATGTTCGAGGGGTGGTAAAACCCTATCAAAAATATTCAATCGCATCGGACAATTTAATTGTCCAAGGCATAAGGGGGAATCGCCGCTATAATGTGCTTGTTGACACGTCATTGAGGGAAAAGGTTGACCTGGCTATTATAGCGACAAAAATAAATGATGTGGACCAGATTATAAAAGAAAATAGCCAATATTTAAACAGCGCGCTTATTCTTACAGTTCAAAATGGGATAAAAACAGATTATATTGTAAGGAAGCATTTCCCTGAAGAGCGTATTATTTCGAGCGTGGTGATGTTTGCTTCAATGTTCAATCCTCCCAATACCATTCTCCATAGTCTTGAAGGAGATCTTATCTTAGGGAATATCTTTTCTGTCAATGTGCAAGGCATGAATGAGGTAAAGGATGTCTTAAAAACTGTTTTCAATACATACATAGTTGAGGACATGAAGGCGGCAAAGTATACGAAGTTAATGATTTCTTTGCAGTTTTGCATTCCAGCGGTACTCGGACTATCTATGCAAGAGGCATTTTTGGATTTAGAAATGGCTGAATTCGCGTTATTGTTAAGAAGGGAGGCCTATGATATCCTCAAGAAAGCTCACATTGGCTTATGCGGCCTCCCTGGCTTTTCCAAAGAAATAATCGAAAAATCTGTTTCTATGGATATAAGGAAAATGAAAAGGCTATTCTCCAAAGCTAAACGCAGCAAATCGTTCTATGGCTCAATGTCCCAAAGTATAAAAAGAGGGAAAAAGACAGAGATAGATTATATTAATGGAGAGATACAAGAAATCGCGCGCAGGCATCAGCTAACAGCGCCATTAAATGAGAAAATAACCGCTTTGGTCCATCGGGTTGAGGAAACAGGAAGTTTCGTTACTAAAAAAGATTTAGTAAGCATCTTTAAGTAAATCATTGGAACAAAAATTTTAATCATGTCCAAATTTAAAATAAAACTTATTGTTCCGCCTTCTTTTAAGCAGTTAGAAGGGGATAATGTACAATACGCCGAATATTTAGATTATTATAGCTTGCCCGTTTATGGGATGGGAGTCCTGATTTCTTTCTTAAGACAGAAGGATTATTATGTCGATGTGCAGGATTTTACCGCACAATCTGAAAGATCAGCCCAAGAATCAGACCTTTACCTTTATGATTACACAGAGTTTTTTACGCAGATTCTTACTACAGGCAGAGCTGATCAGAAGATCGAAACGATAGTAGATAAGATATTTAATCCCGCTGATTACAAAGGGTTTGGCGTTGTAGGTTTTTCTCTCCACCATTTTGGCCATTTTCTTTTTGCTATTTTACTTGCCAGAAAAATCAGGGATATGTCTAATATACCTATTGTTTTTGGAGGGGCGTTTATTACTATATGGGGCCGTCTCTATCCAGAAGTTTTTGATTTTATAAATTATATGATAGTGGGCGATGGACGGCAACCTTTTCTGAAGCTTTTAAATTATTTTGAAAACGGCGCAAAAGCTAAGGCGACGATCCCAAACCTTATTTATCGAGAAGGTGAAAAGTTAATCGCAACCGAGTTTATTCGTTATTCTTTTCATGATATCCCTATCCCTGATTTTACTGATCTTGATCTTAATTCTTGCAGGGAGTCTCTAGGCGGCGAACTGGTTTTGCCTTATGAACCTACGCGAGGATGTGTCTATCGATGCAGTTTTTGTATAAAAAACCCAATGGAAAACGGATATCAAACAAAATCGTATGATAGAATTATCAAAGAATTAAGGGAGATGAAAGAGAAGTATGATTGCGAAAGGTTTCAGTTCTGCGATCATAATATAGCTTGTTCATATCAATATCTAGATGGATTAGTTGATGTGTTCATAACGGAAGGTTTAGAGATCAAATGGAGGCCGTTTATGGACATCAGAAAGGTAGATAAAAAACTTCTTAAGAAAATGAGCCAAGCAGGTTGTGAGGTAATTTTTTACGGCATAGAATCCGGGAGCGATCGAATGCTGGAGATGATTCACAAAGGGCAGTCTTCAAAACAAGCCGCTAAGGTATTACGCTGGACAAAGGAGGCAGGGATAAAAACGCTGGTAGCTTTTATGGTAGGGTATCCTCATGAAGCGGAGAGCGATGTTATCAGGACGATCAAGTTTATTAAAAGAAATAGAGGATATATTGATTTTGCCGTGGTGCGATATTTTGGGATTTTGGATAGTAACTTTATGTCAAAAAATCCATTGGAATATGGAATCCGCAATCTTAGGCGTTCATTGAGCCGCTATATGCTTGAGTATGATGAAGTCGGTGGGTTGTCTTGGGAGCAGAAGATAATACAACGGAAAAAAACAATGAGAAGGATAATGCAGGTGTTATGGGGAAAATAGTTATGATGTAGTGTATGATAAATATGGATAAGTTTAAAATGAAATATCGTAAAAGAATAACGCCGTGGTATTTCTATCCCCCTATAGGAGTTTTGGGATCAAATAGAGAAGAGATAAATTTAAGAGAAAGATCTGAATTACAAGACTCATCTTCGCTTTACGTACACATCCCTTTCTGCGCTTCGATCTGCACTTATTGCGGTTTTTACCGTACTATAAGCTTGAAAAAAGAAAAATTATTAGAAGCGTATCTTATCGCTTTGGAAAAAGAGATAGTAATGTATGCCAAAACACCTTATGTGAAATCACTAAAGTTTGGAGCGGTTTACTTTGGCGGAGGCACGCCAAGCGTATTGTCTTCAACGCAGTTAGAGAGGCTTCTGGAGATATGCAAAAGAGAATTCAATTTATCTGATAATGCCCAGATAACAATAGAAGGGAATAGTTCAAGTCTCGATGAGACTAAGCTCAGTAAGATACTACTGAAAGGATTCAACAGGCTAAGCCTTGGCGTACAAACGTTTAATGATGCAATAGGTAAAAGTCTCAATCTGCCGCATTCCTGGCACCAGGCTATAAAAATTATCGAGCAAGCCCGCAACATTGGGTATAGAAATATTAGTATTGATTTAATGTATAATTTGCCTGGAGAGACATTAGAAATATGGGAAGATGATTTAAAAAAAGCGATTGCTTTAGGTGTTGATCATGTGACTGTTTTCTTTTTATCCGTACTTCCTAACACACTACTAGAGCAACAACTTAAAGATAATAGAATTCTTCCAATAGGTTCTCGCGATAAAGAAATAAAGATGTATGAACTCGCGATAAAAACATTAACAGGTGCCGGATATTTACAAGAAAGGTTAACAGACTTTGTTAAATCAGAAGTTGAGGGATGGGTATATGGGCGTCTTCGAGCAGCCTGTACCGATGTTGTGGGGTTAGGGGCGGGAGCTTTTGGGTATCTTAATCATTATCTTTACCATAACCTTAGATCAATCGATGGCTATATTAACGCAGTGAAAGACAGGCAGTTTCCTATAAATATTTCAAAAAAGATTTCAGTCGTAGAAGAGATGCATGGTTTTATGGCGGTTGGGTTGAGAGATCTAAAGGTAAATAAACAAAAATTTAAAAAAAGATTTGGCCTCGAGGCGCAGGATGTTTTTTACGATACCTTGAATAGGTTAGAGAGTAAAGGATGGATCGAATTAACAGATGAAGAGATAAGATTATCTTATTTAGGCATGCTTTGGGCAGTAGAGGTCTGCCGCGAGTTCTATTCTCCCGAAGTAAGGACATTGCTGGGTAAGATAGGGTGTAACAAAACTAAAGATTTTTGGAAAGATAAACTGAGTCGTTTAATAAAACGAATTGGTTCATATTAAATGTTTAATGTTCAGTATCAGAAACTTTCATCAACCTAGGGATTCTTGGGTTCCCTGCGCCAGGTCCATTGAAGTATTTTCCACGCCCCTTGTTCTTTAGAGAGGACAAAATTTCTTACATTCGTTCCACTGACTGGTTGATCGGTTTGGATCTCAAAGGCTTCGAAGGTACTCTTAGCTTCAATAAAGGCTTTGTTATCTCTGATTTCTACGTCGCCTATTTCTATGTTAACATTATGAGAGTCGCGGTATAGGCTAAAAAAACGATCAAGTCCTGTTTCAAGCTGTTCTCTGCAGCCGCTATAATCGACAACACCGTTATCAAATTTGTTAAGAAAATTCGGCGATAGTTGTTGCATAATAAAATCCACATCGTTAGAAGCAAAGGCCTCGGTGACGCCTCTTATTATTCTTTGAATCTCCTGAGTATCTTTAGCGTCAGTGGTATTTAATGGCGATCCTGATGTTACAGTATCTTTTTCGGAACTAATTTCTTTTATTTCATATACAGTCTGGGCATAACAACTAATAGTACTTAATAAAAATACAAGGCAGATTAACATTGTTTTCATAGGTCCCTCCTTTTTTCTAATCATAGCATATTTTTTACAAGCTGTCAATGCCATAAATTATTTTCCATTCCCCGTTTTCTTTATGAAAAAGTACTTTTCTTTTTTTTGTTCTACTGAACCAGCGAGTGGCTTTAATATTAAAAGATTCTATAGTGTATTGCATATTAAGAAAAGCTTTATCGTTTTTAATATACAAGCTTTCTATTTCCATAGAAGGTATAAAAATAATATTTTTCTGAAAAAAACTATCGCTAGTTTTTTTATTAATTCGCTTAGACATGGCATAATCGATAATTTTGCCTTCATGCAGAGTGCGGTAATTTTCCGATATATATTGTATTATAGAGGTTTCGTCTTTGATGGGCCATTTTAGCATAATTTCCCAAATTATTTTTTTTATTTCTTGGGCATCTTCGCTGTTTAATGTTTTCGTATTGTCTATTACCTTAGGTTTTATATCATGATGGGTATCTTTTGTATCCTTTGTGTAAAGATCTACAAAGATCCCGTCGAATTCTTTACTCTTTACTTTTTCATAAAAAGAATCAAGTCTTGATTTTAATAAGGAAGTATGGTTTTCTAATTTTCCGTCTCTCGGCCAGGAAGAAGAAACCAGCCAGATTCTTTGATAGTCAGGCGAATTTTTGGTATCTTGCTTTAAATCGTACCGTTCGAGGTAATACCAAAAAGAAGGCCGAGTGCTTGTGTGCCCGTGGACAATGATATCGTTTTCCTGCCAATTATTTTTAATATAATCAACCGCTGGAAGAAAAGGTTTTTTAATATGTACCCCCTGGTGGTGCAGTATGTTTTTTATCGGCAGATAATTGGAAAAATAATTATTTAAAGAGAATGCCGCCAGGATGATAATTAAACCGACAGCGAAATATTGTATTTTTTTAGTTTTAGTGGTCGAGATTCCTTGCGCTACTATCAGGTAATAAAAAGGAGAGAAAATCATAAGCTGCCTGTCAAGATAAATCGGAATTACCCGAGAGAGTAAAAAGGTCGTTACAATCGGCGTGAACAACAATGATACCAGGATTATTCTTTTTTCTCTTTTTAACGAATACACGCCGAGTAGCAGCAAAATAGAAAATATTACCAAAGACAACCGGAAAGCAAAGGGATGCGCGTTATAGCCTAAGTTAAAATTTTCAAAGGTGATCAGCATTGAGATTAAAGATGGATTAGCCGCCCAAAATGTTTTTTTTATGTAGAGAAAATGATTAAGAAAGATCTTTGCCCACGGAAGAAAAGAAAGCATAATGGCCAGATTGATTAAAAACCACTTTTTAACAAAGGGTCTGTATTGTTTTAAAAGAAATAAAGGCCAGGCGGCGAAGATGATGTAAATGGCGAAGTAATTCGCGTAAACGGCAATAATTGCAACCACGGTAAACGTTTGCCATGTGCCGCGTTTGTTGTGCCTTAAAGATAAGAGAAGAAGATAGGCCGCCCACAATATTAGAAATATTGATAAAGTGTATCCTCGTGCTTCCTGGGCATACCAGACTTGAAGCGGAGATAAAGACATTATGAGCATAGCCAGCAATCCTGTATTCTGGCTTGTAAGCGCGTTCCCGAATTTATATATAATTAACAAAGAGAGCACGCTGAACAAAACAGACAACATCCTTATTGACTGTTCGCTATTGCCGAAAATTTTCATCCAAATATTCAGCATTACGTAATAAAAGGGCGGCTGGGGATCAAAATTTTTATAAGGAAAATCCTCAAAATCATATATTCCTGCGGGATTGTTTAAAGGAAGTTCTACATTAGGCAGGGAATACGTCTTGAATATATCTTCCGAATGCATGACGCTAATGGCTTCGTCAAACCATAAATCATTATTGCCTATTGTATAGATTCTTAAAGCGGCGCCCCCGAGGATGATTAAGACAACGATAAAAATGAAGTGTTTCTTATTGGCAACCCTATCTGATTTTAATACGATTTGTGGTCTGGGCATATGAAGATTTTTTTACTTTAATGTTAATTAGATATAATCATAATATATAAGATTGAACAAGTCAAGGCTTGCCTTTCAAAGGATTGCCTGGCGAGGGCACAGGGGACATATTTTTCTTGACGAGATAGCCTGGACATAGTATAATTTCACCCTGGAGGTAAGAAAAGTGACATTGGTAAAAGATAGAAAACAAGAACTCGTAAAGACTTTTGCGGAGCACGAAGGGGATACAGGATCGTGCAGTGTGCAGATAGCTCTGCTTACCGAGCGGATTAATAATCTTACAGGACATTTTAAGAGCCACAAAAAAGATTTTAATTCCAGGGTGGGGCTTCTGCGGTTGGTAAGCCAGAGAAAGAGACTCCTGGACTATTCAAAAAGAGAAAATCCGGAAAAATATCGCGAGCTCATAGAGAAACTGAAGCTAAAGAAGTAAGCTGAAGACGGGGTTAATGTCCTGGCCTGCAGGGAACAAACTGGATGATCGCCAGGGCCGTAATCCCGTTTTTGATTAAACAGTGCTTTCAGCCATCAACCATCCCGAACAGCTATGTATTGATGATTCGGCTGTTCGAGATTATTGACAGCTGAAGGCTCAAAGCGAAAGGAAGCGTTAGAGATGAAAGTTGAAACTAAGTTTGGAAATGAAAATCTGGTGATAGAGACAGGTAAGGTAGCGAGACAGGCAAATGGCTCTGTATACGTGCAGTATGGCGGCACAGTGGTCCTGGCCACAGCTGTTTCATCAAAGAAACTGAGAGAAGGCATTGATTTTTTTCCTCTGTCAGTCGAATACCAGGAAAAGACATATGCGGCAGGCAGGATACCAGGCGGTTATTTTAAGCGCGAAGGCAGGCCTACTGAAAAAGAGATCCTTACAGCCAGGTTGGTGGATAGGCCCATAAGGCCGCTATTCCCAAAAGGTTTTAAGAATGAGGTCCAGATATTTGCCATAGTGCTTTCAAGCGATGGCGCGAATGACTCTGACATACCAGCTATAATAGGGGCATCAGCGGCCCTGACTATATCTGATATACCTTTTCTGGGTCCTATAGGAGCTGTAAGAGTGGGACTTATAGGCGAAGAGTTTTCTGTCAATCCCACGTTTGAGGAACTTGAAAAGAGCAGCCTGAACCTTGTGGCAGTGGGCATGAAGGACAGGATTATAATGCTTGAGGCCGGGGCGAGCGAGATCTCAGAGGAAAAGATGCTCGAGGCAATAAAATTTGCCCAGGTGCATATCAGGCGTTCTATTGAGATTCAGGAAGAGCTTCAGAAAAAGTGCGGCAAAGAAAAAATTACCCCTGATTTGAAAGGCCCTTCCGAAGAATTGTATAAAACAGTAAAGGACCTGACATCCGAGGGGTTAAGGAAGGCATATTCTCTTCCATCAAAAGAGCAGAGAGAAGAGGCGCTTGATATATTAAGCAGGGATGTAATTGAGAAATTAAAAAAAGAGGATGATACTCTCGGGGACGCGGATGTAAAGAAGGCCCTTGAAAAAGTAGAAAAAGAACAGGTAAGGAATCTTATCCTTGAGAAAAACACAAGGGTAGACGGCAGAAAGCATGAGGATATAAGAGAGATAACCTGCGAGGTCGGGATATTACCCAGGACGCACGGCTCGGGCCTGTTCACAAGGGGCCAGACCCAGAGCCTATCTACTACAACGCTTGGGACAAGCAGGGATGAGCAGCGTCTGGATACGCTCGAGGGGGAGAAATTCAAGAGTTTTATGCTGCATTATAATTTTCCGCCTTTTAGCGTAGGAGAGGTCAGGCCCGCGAGAGGTCCGGGAAGGCGCGAGATAGGCCATGGCGCCCTGGCGGAACGCGCCCTTAAAGCAGTCATGCCTTCGGAAGAAAAATTTCCTTACACAGTGAGGGTTGTTTCTGATATCCTTGAGTCCAATGGCTCAAGCAGCATGGCTACTGTTTGCGCGAGCACGCTGTCTCTGATGGACGCGGGAGTACCGATTAAAAAACCTGTGTCAGGCATAGCAATGGGCCTTGTAAAAGAGGGCGACAGGGCGGTTATCCTGACTGATATAGCAGGCGTTGAAGATCATTTCGGCGATATGGATTTTAAGGTTACTGGCACTGATTCAGGTATTACCGCTCTTCAGATGGACCTTAAGATAGACGGCATAGACCTGGATCTGATAAAAAAGATAACCGCCCAGGCAAAACCCGCGCGGCTTTTTATATTAAAGAAGATCATGGATGTGATGAGCGCGCCCAGGGAATCGCTTTCCGAATACGCGCCAAGGATCGTGGCTATCAACATTGATACTGGCAAGATAAGGGACTTAATAGGCCCTGGCGGGAAGATAATAAAGAAGATCATACTGGATACAGGAGCCAACATAGAGGTAGAAGACGACGGCAAGGTCTCTGTGTCTTCGGATAGCAGCCAGGCAATAGAAAAGGCCCTTGAGATAATAAAAGGCATAACAGGCCAGCTCGAGGTCGGCACTTTATTTGACGGCACTATTACGAGGCTCATGAATTTTGGAGCGTTCTGCGAGATCCTTCCTGGTAAAGAAGGCCTGATACACGTCTCAGAGCTGTCAGGTAAATTCGTGAAGAATGTTGAAGATGCTGTAAAGGTAGGCGACAAGGTAAAAGTCAAACTCATAAAGATAGATGAAATGGGCAGGCTGAATCTAAGCGTCAAGCAGGCAAACTAGAAGTTATCTGAGGTTGTCAGAAGTTATCTGAGGTTGTCTGAGGTTGCTTTCTAGCAAACCGCAACTTAATGTAACTTAATGCAACCTCATATAACCTTATATAACCTCAGATAACCTCAGATAACCTCATAGAACAGTATGAGTTTTTTAGAAGTCATAATTAGTGGCATAGTCCAGGGCATAACAGAATTTTTACCTGTGTCCAGTTCGGGTCATCTGGTGATCCTGCATAAACTTTTCGGGTTTAAAGAACCGCAGATCGATTTTGATATATTTCTTCATCTAGGCACGCTCAGCGCCGTATTTATAGTATTCCGAAGGGATATCATAAATATCTTTACCACTAAGAAAAAAATAGGCCTTTTTATTATTATAGCTACTATAGCCACCGCGATCTTTGTGCTTGTGTTCGGTAAAGGCGTTGAGGCGTCATTTGGAAACAGTAAGCTCGTAGGGGCGATGCTCATCTTGACAGGCGTATGGCTTATCATAGGCAGTTTTGTCAGGTTCGGCTCAAGCGGCCTGACAGGCGTTAAATCCTTTTTAATCGGCATCGCCCAGGGCGTGGCCAGCATCCCGGGTATTTCCAGAAGCGGCGCTACTATCTCAACAGCACTTTTTCTGGGCGTAGAGCCGCGGAGCGCGGCCAGGTTTTCTTTTTTGTTGTCCATACCAGCCATAATAGGGGCATTTTTATTCAAGATAAAACAAGGCGGTTTTTCAGGCTTCAACGCAAATTATATTTTTGGTTTTTTTACTTCTTGCGCAATAGGCATTTTAGCATTAAAATTATTACTAAAGACCATTGAGAACGACAGGCTCCACTTTTTTGGTTTTTATTGCATAGCCGCGGGCGTAGCAGCGCTGGTATTATTATGAAAAGAGAAAAAAAAGACCTTATCTTTTCACTTGGCTTGCTTGGATTGGCTGTGCTTTTCATGGCAGCCATGATCTCCTATTCTCCGTATGACATCAGATTCGAGACATCCTCTCCAAATCTTCACATAAGGAACTACGTTGGCGTAGCAGGGGCCTACAGCGCGTGGTTTGTCTTTAAGCTTGTAGGTCATGCCGGATTTTTAATGCCGATTCTTTTCCTGGTATGGGGGATCGGCTTGCTGGCGGAGAGGCTTGAACAAAGACCTTTTTTTAGGTTCCTGGGAATATTGCTTTTGTTCTGTTCAGGCTCTGCGCTCTTTAGTCTTACAGGTTCAAGTGATCCTGTCCTGGTAGTGGATAGAGGCGGGATTCTGGGTCTTTTTCTTTCGCGTATACTTTTCGGGTATTTCGGCTCTTTGGGCGGCTATACAATAACCATAACACTTGGTATCCTTGCGCTCTTGGTAGCTACAGACTTTCTTATTGTTCCGCTTGTCTCGTTTTTATTAGTGCGCACCTGGAACATTCTCGGAAGCCTAAGAAAGGCCAGGCTGCGGAAGACAGCGGATGTAAAAAAAGAGAGACCGAATATAAGGCCAAGGCTCAGGCCCGCGATCAAGATGGAAAAGAAGGAAGGTATAGAAGAAAAGGCAAAAGAGCCAGTCTTTCCCAGCATAATCTTATCCAAGCCAAAACCAGCGCCTAAAAAACCCATTAAGATCGAACCGAGGATAGTCGGTGATTACAAGTTGCCCACCCTGGAACAACTTGACGCGCCTCCGCCTGAGTCAGAGAGGATGCTTGGCGAAGACCTGGAAACCAGCGCGGGTGTTCTTGAGGACACCTTGCGAGACTTTGGGATAGAAACCAAGGTAGTTAATATAAGCAAAGGGCCTGTTATTACAAGGTATGAACTTCAGCCAGCCCCTGGAGTTAAGGTCAACAGGATCACCGCGTTAAGCGATGACATAGCGCTTGTTATGAAGGCTACTACGGTCAGGATCGTAGCACCTATACCAGGGAAGTCAGCTGTCGGCGTTGAGGTGCCGAACCAGAGTTCGTCTTTGGTTTTTCTCAGGGAAGTGCTAGAGTCCGGCGAGTTCCAGAAAAAGGCGGCAAAGTCAAAGCTCGCCATGGCGTTGGGAAAAGATATATCCGGAAAAAGCGTAGTTGCTGACCTCGGGGATATGCCGCATCTTTTAATAGCAGGCACTACTGGTTCAGGAAAGACCGTATGCGTGAATTCATTGATAATGAGCATGATCTTTAACGCCACTCCTGACGAACTCAAGTTTATCATGGTCGATCCAAAGATGGTGGAACTGGCCATATATAACGGCTTGCCGCATCTTTTATGCCCTGTGGTGACTGATTCAAAGAAAGCGTCAGGCGCGCTTGACTGGGTGGTCAATGAGATGGAAGAGCGATATAAGCTGCTCGCAAAGGCCTCTGTCAGGAATATAGACGCGTTCAACCTGAAATCAGAGGAAAGGCTGCCCTATATAGTGGTCATCATAGATGAACTCGCTGATCTTATGGTCGTGGCGCAGCAGGAAGTGGAAAATGCTATTACGCGGTTGGCCCAGCTTTCCAGGGCAGTAGGCATACACATAATACTTGCCACTCAGAGGCCGTCAGTGGATGTAGTGACAGGAGTAATAAAGGCAAACTTTCCCGCGAGGATTTCTTTTAAGGTGGCGTCCAAAGTAGATTCAAGGACTGTACTTGATATGAACGGCGCGGATAAATTGTTAGGGAAAGGCGATATGCTGTTCCTGGAGCCTGGAAACGCGAAACCGATCAGGGCGCAAGGTACGCTTCTCACAGACGCTGAGATAGAACGGGTTGTCAATGTGATAAAAGAACAGAGAGAGCCTATCTATGATGACGAGATACTTGAAAAACAGAAAAAGAGCGCGTCTGGCAGGGGCGGGTTTGACAAAGATGAGTTTTTTGACGAAGCCGTAAAGATGGTCCTTGAAACAGGCCAGGCGTCTGTATCCATGCTGCAGCGCAGGCTCAGATTAGGTTATACCAGGGCCGCCCGTATGATAGACGCCATGGAAGAAGAAGGCATAGTAGGCCCTTTCAGGGGCAGTAAGACCAGAGAGATACTCGTAAGCGAATATACAAGCAAGGAAGAGCCTGCTGAAACCGGGCAGGGTCCGCAAGAGGAAAATGCCTGAGATCCTAGGAAAAACTTTCAAAAAGGCGCGAGAGGCAAAGCAGCTTTCCATAGAAGAGACCTCAGAAAAAACACGCATACCTAAAAAAATCATCAAGGCCATAGAAGAAGACAGGCTCTGCGAGATCCCCTCGGTGTTCTACGCCAGGGGGTTTGTCAGGACGTATTCTAAGTTTCTCGGGTGCGAAGGCGAAAAGGCTGTAAAAGAATACCTGGCAGGTTCAGAAAAAAAGAAAGAGGAGCCCCGCCTGCTTCTGGATAATGAACAGGTGCCAGGAGACAAGGTCCTTAAATACCAAAGAAAGGCAGCCATTGCCCTCTTGGCTATTTTCGGCATATGGATGCTGGGCCTCGGCATTCTGCAGGTAAAAAAGTTTGTCAGTAATAGCGCGTCGAAATACAAGGCCCATGTCGCGGATAAAAAAGAGCAGGCTGTAAAAGAACAGGCGGTAAAGATAGTCCCTCCGCGGGAAGCGGCAAAAGAAAAGGTTCAGGATGCAGCTAAGGCCGTGCCTGAAAAAACAGAGGGTATTGAGCTTGAGATATCAGCCCGCGCCAGCACGTTGATAGAGGTTGTGAGCGATGATGACCTCTTGTTCAAAGGGATATTAAAGAAAGGGTCCAGCGATACCTGGCGCGCGAAAAAAGAGATAAATCTGGAGATCGGCAATGCCGGCGGGGTGACCCTGAAACTTAATGGCAAAGACTTAGGTTATGCGGGGAAAAGAGGAAAGAAGAAGACGATAGAAATAACCAAAGACGGCATAATAGATAAAACCAAATGACAAGACCCAAGGCGCAAAATAAATTCGATCTTTTAGCTGCGTTCAAGATTGCCCTCCTCTATGTCTAAGACTTTTTCAATAATAAGCCTTGGTTGTCCGCGTAATCTGGTGGATTCAGAATATATAGCGTCTGAGTTAAAGGCCAGTGGATATGCGTTCATGGAGCAGGTAAAGGATATAGATACCCTTGTGGTCAATACATGCGCATTTATTGAAGACGCTAAAAAAGAGTCTATAGACGTTATTTTAAAGGCGATAGACGCGAAAAAATCAGGCGATGTAAAGAAAATTATAGTAGCTGGGTGCTTGCCTGAGAGATACGCCATGGAATTAAAGAAAGAATTTAAAGACATTGATGAGTTCAGGGGTGTGTTGGCGTTTAAATCCAGAGGTGTTCAGCAGGAGTTTAAGCTAACCTCGGGCCATTACGCGTATGTAAAGATTTCAGAAGGATGCGGGAACAGATGCAGCTATTGCATAATACCATATCTAAAAGGCCCTTATAAGAGCAAGGAAATGGCTTCAATAATAGAGGAGGTCAGGGCCCTTGTAAAAAATGGAGTAAAAGAGATCGTACTTGTAGGCCAGGACACCTCTTTGTATGGTATTGACCTATATGGCAAAAAAAAGCTGGCCGAATTATTAAAAAAGATCTGTAGTGTTGCCGGGGAAAGCTGGATAAGGCTTTTATATTGTCATCCCGCGAATCTGGATAGAGACGTTATCAGGCTTATCCGGGATAGCAGTAATATATGCAAGTACATTGATCTGCCTGTCGAGCATATAAGCGACAGGATATTAAAGAAGATGGGGAGAAGGTCGGGCAAAAAAGATATTCTCTCTCTTATAGATCATATCAGGGCTGAAATCCCGGGTATCGCGTTAAGGAGTTCGCTTATAGTCGGGTTCCCTGATGAGACAGAAAAAGACTTTCAGGAGCTATTGTCTTTTATCCGGGATGTCAAGTTTGAAAGATTGGGGATTTTCAGATATTCCAGAGAGGAAGGCACTCCCGCGTACAGATATAAAGGCCATATCCCTGAAAAAGAAAAAGAGAGGCGTTTCGATATGGCCATGTCGCTGCAGCAGGAGGTCTCTCTAGAGGTGAATGAAAGATTTAAGGGCCAGATATTGAAGGTATTAATAGAAGACAGCGAAAAAGATTATTATATAGGCAGGACCGAATATGACGCCCCGGAGGTAGACGGTCTGATATATATAAAGGGCAAAGAACTGCAAAGAGGCAATTTTTACAACGTCCGCGTGACCAGCACATACGAATACGATTTAGTAAGCGAGGTATTATGAATCTTCCAAATAAATTAACAATATCAAGGATAATACTGGCTGGTATTTTTATACTTTTTTTGTTTATTAAAGGGCCTGGCGCTAAGTTTATAGCGCTGGCTTTATTTTTAACAGCGTGTGTCACTGATTATTATGACGGTTATCTTGCCAGGAAAAACAGCATGATCACGGATTTCGGGAGGTTTATGGATCCGATCGCTGACAAGGTCCTTATTTTAAGCGCCTTTCTCGCGTTTGTTGAGTTGAGGATCGTGCCTGCCTGGATGGTGATGGTGATCATAACCAGAGAGTTTATTATAACAGGAATAAGGTTCCTTGCCCTGTCCAAGAAAAAGGTCCTGGCGGCGGAAATCGCGGGTAAGCACAAGACTATTTCCCAGATAGTGTCAGTGTTATTCATCCTTATATTCCTTATTATCAAGGAGTCGGGTTTTACATTCCGTTATGTGCATCATTACAGGTCATTTATATATGTCCTCATGTCCATTACAGTGCTGATGACTCTTGTGTCAGGTGTTTCTTATATGATTAAGAATAGAGATGTTTTTACAAGGGAGAGATGAGTTTTTTATATAGATTGATCGCAACAGTTTTTTTTGTGGGGTATATACCGTTTGCGCCAGGGACGTTCGGCAGTCTCGCGGCGCTTTTTTTATATTATTTCATCAAGGATTCTCCGTATGCAATGGGCGCGGCTGTTGCCTTAAGCCTTTTGTCGGGTTTTTTAAGCGCAGGCAGGGCGGAAAAGTTTTTTAAAAAAAAGGACCCTCGCAGTATAGTAATCGACGAATTTTCAGGCATGCTGATCGCGGTCTTATTTTTACCGCCGCGCCCGGCCTATATTTTAACCGCGTTTTTTCTTTTTAGATTCTTCGATGTGGTTAAGACTTGGCCGATCGCGGGGCTTGAGAGATTAAAGGGAGGCAAGGGGATAATGCTTGACGATATAATGGCAGGCATATACGCCAACCTGATACTACAAGCCATAAATAACTTCACACTTTGGTGACACACAGAAAAGTGTGAAGTTATTTCTTTGAGAGAGGGAATTCTTGCAATAATGTGTATATAGCGCCTTTTGGAGTTAGGGTGCTCTGAAAGAGAATAAGCCTATTTATTTTCATGGTGGATTCAGTTTTAGCATAGGTTTCATTTATATTTTTTGCCAGTTCTTGAATGTTTTTTTGAGAGCGGACCCTTCCTAATGTAAGATGCGCTTTGTAGCAACGCCCTTCTTTTGTAAATCCTAGGTTTTTCATTTTATCTTCTATGTGGCCCGCCAATTTTTTTAAATTATCAGCGCCTTTTTCAATGCCGAGCCATATCACGCGCGGCCGGTTTATGTCAGGGAAGGCCCCAATACCTGAAAAAATTATTTGAAATACAACGGCCTTTGACGCTATGTCTTTAAGCGCGCCTGATATTTCAGGGATTTTATCTTGTTCGATATTGCCGAGGAATTTCAGGGTCAGGTGCATCTGCGTATCATTTACCCATTTGACGTCAGATCCAGATCTTTTGAGTTGATCTATAAGCTCTGAGATTTTTAGCTTACTGGCAGGGCTGATTTCTATAGCTATGAACGCCCGGATTGTTTTCACGGTAGTTTGTCTATTTGTCTAAGGCCTCGCTTTGGACAAGGCCTTTCTTATCATATTTAGCGCCGCTTGAGTCGATTTAAATTTGATTATCTTTCGTTGTCCAAGAAACCTGAATTCTTTACAGATAGTTTTTCTTTTCGCGGATAACGCGATGTAAACTAACCCGACAGGCTTTTTAGCTGTTCCGTTGCCAGGTCCGGCGATCCCGCTTATGCCGATACCTATATCTGTCTCAGCCAGTAGCCTTATATTTTTTGCCATAGAGGCGGCCACCTGTCTTGAGACAGCGCCGTATTTTTTGATAATTTCCATGGGGATATCAAGCAGTTTATTTTTTGATTCATTACTGTAAGTTACGACCCCCGCCTTAAAATATCTGGAGCTGCCAGGAACATCAGTGATCCTGTTTGCCAGGAGCCCGCCTGTACAGGATTCCGCCAGGGCAATGCTTTTTTTAGTCCTGAGAAGAAGCCTTCCGGTTATTTCTTCAAGGCCTTCATCGTCATAGGCGAAGATATGATCTCCAAGCCGGGATTCGATCCTTTTTTCTATTTTATTAATGGCGGTATTCGCGAGTTTTTTATTTTTTTCAGTCACTGTTATCTTTACAGCGATCTCTTCAGGATGCGGATATATGCCCATCTGAATATTTCCTTTAATATTAAGGATATCCTTGATCTTTTCATTTACCCTGGATTCAGGAAGCCCTGTTATTTTTATCACCCTTGATTTTATTATTAGACCCGGTTTAAAGGTTTTTTTGAGAAAAGGTATTATGGCCTGTTCAAACATGTCGCGCATCTCGAAAGGCACGCCCGGCAATGCAAAGAGGATCTTCTTCTTCATCCTGACTTTCTCCCTTTTGGAAAAAGGGGAGGGCGAAGGGATAGGTATTATGAGACCAGGGGCGCTGCCGATATTGTTCAGTACAGCTGTGGCGCCTTCGGGGATCAGGGCCTGGCGGAGGTTGTTTTTTGGCATCTTCAGATTTCTTTTTTTAAAATGGGTTTTTATATTTTCAGCTACTTTTTTTTGCAGGATTAATTTTCTATCAAGGGTCTTTGATATACATCCCAGGGTTATGTCGTCCACAGTAGGGCCCAGCCCCCCTGTAAGGATGACTATGTCGGAATCGCTCAATGAACTTCTAATAGCGTGAATAATAGTATCTTCTTCATCAGGAACAGAGATATGCTTGGAGGTCTTGATGCCTATAGAGGAAAGTCTTCTGGATATATATTCGGCGTTTGTATTAGAGATATGGCCGAGGAGTATTTCATTGCCTATGCAGATCACATGAGCCTGTATGTCCATAGGAGATATTATAAGCAATAGTTACAAAAGAAGCAAATTTTTTTTGAAAGAAATGGCAGGGGTGGTGTGTCTTATATGAAGGGAGGAGGTGATGTTATAATTTGCTTTACTTTAATGCGTTATGACTGGTATAATTTTAACGAAGACATAGTTTACAGAAATCTCAGATTTTTGTAAACTGTATGTCTGAGTTAAATCCACCGCAGGCGGATTAAATTTGTCCGATTCAAGCGGACTTACTTATTTGAGGAGGTTTAAGATGGCTAAGAAAGAAGAAAAAAAGACAGTAGAGCAGAATGACAAGGAAAAGGCCCTGAATACGGCATTTACGCAGATAGAGAAACAGTTTGGCAAGGGCTCCATAATGAGGCTTGGACAAGAGACCAATTTTGACGTGGACGTGATCCCTACAGGGGCGTTGTCGCTTAACCTGGCATTGGGCGTAGGGGGCGTGCCAAGGGGCAGGGTTGTGGAGATATTCGGACCTGAGGCAGGCGGAAAGACGACATTGACGCTGAGTATTATTTCAGAGGCGCAGAAGAAAGGCGGGGTGGCTGCTTTTATTGACGCGGAACACGCGTTAGACCCTACCTATGCAAAAAAATTAGGCGTGAATCTGGATGACCTCTTGATCTCCCAGCCAGATACAGGCGAGCAGGCCCTTGATATTGCCGAGATGCTTGTCAGGAGCAAGGCAGTTGACCTTATTGTCATAGACTCTGTGGCAGCGCTTGTGCCCAGGGCAGAGATCGAAGGTGAGATGGGCGACAGACACATAGGCCTTCAGGCAAGGCTTATGTCCCAGGCCCTCAGAAAATTGACTGCAGTGATCTCAAAGACAAATACCTGCATGATTTTTATAAACCAGATAAGGGAAAAGATAGGCGTCATGTTCGGGAGTCCTGAGGTTACGACTGGCGGACGGGCCTTGAAATTTTATTCTTCCGTAAGAATAGACCTGAGAAGGATCGGAGCTATAAAGTCAGGCGATGCTGTAATAGGCGCAAGGATAAGGGCCAAGGTTGTAAAGAACAAGGTCGCCCCGCCGTTCAAAAAAGCGGAATTCGATATAATGCACGATGAAGGTATTTCAAAATCAGGCAATATCCTGGACCTGGGCGTCGAAGAAGGAGTCTTGGGAAAGAGCGGTTCATGGATAACGTACGGGGATGAAAAGATAGGCCAGGGCAGGGAGTCAGCCAGGGAATTTCTAAAAGGCAATCTCAAGCTCAGCAATGAGATCGAGAAGAGAATAAAAGAAGTGGCGTTGAGTAAGGCGTCAGCTAAAAAATGACCTGCCTCAAGCGGATTATTTAAGGATAAAAGGAGGCAGCATAAAGATGGTTAAAAATCTGCTATTGATAGCCCTGATGTTAGGCATGGTTTCAAGGGGCGTTTCCGCGGAACCTACTGATGAGGCGCTGAGCCTGCAGGAGGCGTTTGTCAGGGTCTCCAAGGATGCCGGCCCTGCTGTAGTAAGCATTAGCACTGAACACGTGGAACATTATCAGACCAGATATTATCCCTTTTCCCAATTTCAGGACCAGTTCTTTGACGAATTTTTCAGTGATTTTTTTGTAACAGGGCCTGACAGGGAATTTAAAAAAATAGGACTTGGCTCAGGGGTGATCGTTAATAAAGAAGGATACGTCCTTACAAATGAACATGTGATTCACGGAGCTGATAAGATCACTGTTACCCTGCCTGATGGAAGAGAATTTGAGGGGCAATTGACAGGCTCTGATATCTATTCTGACCTCGCGGTTGTCAAGATCGGTTCGGAAGACGATTTACCATTCGCAAAGCTGGGAGATTCTGATGAGGTAGAAATAGGCCACTGGGCCATAGCAATAGGCAATCCTTTTGCCTTTGCTGTCAGGAATCCTGAGCCCACTGTCACAGTCGGGGTGGTAAGCGCTTTGCGCAGGAGTCTTCCAAGGACAGATAAGAGGGCCCGTGAATATTCTGACCTGATCCAGACAGACGCCTCGATCAATCCGGGCAATAGCGGCGGTCCGCTTGTAAATATACGCGGAGAGGTCATAGGAATAAACGTGGCTATATTCACCATGAGCGGAGGTTCAGAAGGTATAGGTTTTGCAATACCCGTTAATACAGCAAAGAAGGTAATGGATGACCTGATGCAGGGCAGAAAGGTCTTGTACGGATGGGTTGGAGTCATAATCCAGGATGTAGACGAGGACCTGGCGGGATATTTTGGTCTTTTGGAAAAAAACGGGGTGTTGATATCGAGGATCCTGGAGAATAGCCCGGCTGAAAAGGCAGGTCTTAGACCAGGGGATATAATAGTGTCTTTTGATAAAAATAAGATAAGGGACACGCAGGATCTGATCAGCAGGGTATTAAAAAAAGATATAGGCGGCAAGGCCTTGCTTGAGATAGTCAGGAAGAGGAAGGTTTACTCTGTGGATGTGGAAATAGGCGAACGGCCCGAAGATAGAGGCCTGGCTGTCAGCAAAAAAGCGCAAATAGATCAAGGGCCGGCAGCGCAGCCACCAAAGAACTGGAACGGCATAGAGGTCTCTGAGATCACGCAAGACATCGCAGCCCGATTTAAGCTCAGCCCAGGGTCAGGGGTTATTGTCGCGGGAGTGGAGCAGGGAAGCGTTGCTGAAGATGCCGGCATAAGGGTGGGCGACATTATCCATGAAATAAATAGGCAGCCCATTAAAAATATAACAGAGTACAATGACGCGATTAAAGGCCTTTCAGGCGACGTGCTTGTGGGCACGTATAGAGGGTATGTATTAATAAAAGAGAAATAGCTGTTCGAGGTTAAACCTCGAACAGCTATGTATTCGCACAATCATTTAATATGAAAGTTGACGAAATACGGGAAAGATTTCTGAAATTCTTCGAACAGCGCGGGCACATGGTCTATCCAAGCGATTCGCTTGTGCCGCAGAATGATCCCACACTCCTTTTTACAGGAGCTGGCATGAATCAATTCAAAGAAGAATTCCTGGGCAGGGTAAAAGGGTCCAGGAGGGCCGCCACGTGCCAGAAGTGCCTGAGGACAGGCGACCTTGATAATGTCGGCAGGACGCCTGATCACCATACATTTTTTGAGATGCTGGGAAATTTTTCTTTCGGCGATTACTTTAAAAAAGAAGCGATTGCGTGGGCCTGGGAATTTCTCACAAAAGAACTGGGATTAAAGGGATCTGACCTGTGGGTGTCTGTATATAAAGATGATGACGAGGCGTATGATATCTGGAAAGATGCTATAAGAATTCCGACAGAGAAAATAGCGAGACTGGGGGAAAAGGACAATTTCTGGCCAGCCAGCGCTCCTAGCAAAGGGCCGAATGGCCCTTGCGGGCCATGCTCTGAGATCTTTTACGGAGGCCCTGACGGCGTGGAGGTCTGGAACCTTGTTTTTACGCAGTTTGACAGAAAAGACGGAGGTAAACTTGATACTCTGCCGAATAAAAATATAGACACAGGCATGGGCCTTGAAAGGATCACAAGGGTCATGCAGGGCAAGAAGACAAATTTTGAGATAGATTTGTTTGTGCCAATAGTAGATGAAATAGTGAAATATGCGGGGAAAAGCCCGAATATTAATACTGTTAATGCCATAGCAGACCATATTCGCGCAGTGACTTTTGCTGTTGGAGACGGCATATTGCCCTCGAATGAGGAGAGGGGTTATGTCATACGCAAGTTGATCAGAAGGGCATTCTGGTATGGCAGGTCAATGGGTATTAAAAAGCCTTTTCTGTATAAGCTGGTCTTCGTGGTGTCAGACGCGATGAAAAGGCCTTACCCTGAACTTACGGGCCGAAGAGAAGATATCAGCCAGGTAGTGTTAGCGGAGGAAATGAGATTTACAAGCACAATAGAAGAAGGACTTGCGCGACTGGAAGAAATAACTGAAATAGCCAACAAACAGAGAAAATGCAATATTATTTCAGGAGAAGATATCTTTAAACTTTATGATACCTATGGTTTTCCAGTGGAACTGACTCAGGAGATAGCCGCGACAAAAGGGCTGAAACTTGACCTCAAGGGTTTTGAATCGCGAATGAAGGAACAGCGCGTCAAATCACGCGCCTCCAGCAAGATGAAAGGCCCTATATTCGACGTCAAGGGAGACGCAAAGATAGAATTGCCGGAAGAAAGCATTTTTATAGAAGATAAAGAAAAGATAGTGACCGAGGTATCTAAGGTTTCAGGGAACTTTGTATTTTTAAAAGAGACTAATTTCTATGGAGAAAAAGGAGGCCAGACAGGCGATACTGGTGTATTGATTAAAGACGGGAAGGTTGTTATAGATGTTGTGAATGCTATAGATATTGCGGGCAGGATCCAGCACGAGATCAAGTCAAAAGGCGGCAATTTAAAGGCCGGCGATAAAGTAACGGCAAAGATAGATATAAAACGCCGCGAAGCAATAAAAAAGAATCACACGGCAACGCACCTTCTTCATAACGCGCTGAGGACTGTTTTGGGCGAACACGTGAGGCAGGCAGGGTCTCTGGTCGCGCCGGACAGGCTCAGATTTGACTTTACGCATTTTAAGGGCCTTACAGATGAGGAGCTTGAGAGGGTCGAAGGGCTTGTAAATAAAAACATAAAAGGCGACAGCCCTATTGAGATAAAAGAGATGACAGTTGATGAGGCAAAGGAGCGGGGCGCGATAGCCCTTTTTGGTGAAAGGTACGGAGAAAAAGTAAGGATGGTTTCCGTAGGAGATTACAGCAAGGAGCTGTGCGGCGGTACGCACGTAGAGCGCACCGGAGAAATAAAACTATTTAAGATAATATCAGAATCTTCTATTGCCAGCGGCGTAAGAAGGATAGAGGCTTTTACAGGCGCGGCGGCCCTGTCAAAAGTCAAAGAAGAAAAAGATATACTGACGCAGGCGGCAAAAGAATTAAAGACCGTGCCTGGGAACGTGCTTAAAGAAATAAGCGCGCTGACGGGAAAACTTAAAGGGCTCGAGAGAGGGCTTGAGGCCATAAAAGACAGGTTAGCTCAGTCTAATATAGACGCACTGTCGAATAATA
>JAHIEN010000109.1 GCA_018901615.1 Candidatus Omnitrophota bacterium
ATCAGTCACTATCTTAAAACAAAGGGCGCAGAACGGTTCATTGTCATCTGTCTTTCTGGATATCTCGTTTTCAGATTCTGGGTCTATGCCCTTTATAGGAGGGACATCCAGCGGAGAAGGCAGATATTCGCATACAGCGTCAAGCAGCGCCTGAACACCTTTATTCTTAAAAGAAGCCCCGCAGAGTACTGGCACAAAAAGATCGTCTATGACTGCCTTGCGAAGGACGTTTTTTATTTCCTCTTCTGTTATTTCACCATTATGCACATACTTATCCATTAAATCATGGTCATGCTCAGCCAGTTTCTCTATAAGGTCGTGCCTGTATATCTTTGCCTCTTCTATCATATGCTCGGGTATAGGCACTTCTTTAAAATTATCATCTACCTTGTCTTCTATGAATATACGCGCGTTCATCTTCACGAGATCCACTATGCCGCTGAAGTTATTCTCGCTGCCTATTGGGAGCTGTATAGGAAACGCTGCCGCGCCAAGCATTTCTTCAATCTCTTTTACTACCTTTTTAAAATTAGCCCCCGTCCTGTCCATCTTGTTCACAAAAGCCAGCCTTGGTACCTTGTATCTGTCTGCCTGGCGCCATACAGTTTCTGACTGCGGCTGCACTCCTCCTACGCCGCAGAATATCACCACGGCTCCATCAAGCACTTTGAGAGATCTTTCTACTTCCGCTGTGAAATCAACGTGGCCGGGAGTGTCAATGATGTTTATCGCGCAATTCATCCAGTTACAGCTAGTGGCCGCGGCCGTGATAGTGATACCCCTTTCCTGCTCCTGGGCCATCCAGTCCATAGTAGTCGTGCCTTCGTGCACCTCTCCTATCTTATAGAGCTTGCCAGCGTAATACAATATCCTCTCGCTGGTGGTAGTCTTGCCAGCGTCTATGTGAGCAATGATTCCTATGTTCCTTATTTTATCTAAAGGGGTAGTCCTTATCATATGCGCTTTATCTGTATTTTCTTGTATCGCTGTTATTACCATCTATAATGCGCGAATGCCTTATTCGCTTCTGCCATCCTGTGCATATCTTCGCGCTTTTTCACCGCGGAACCCTGCGAATTAAAGGAATCCACTATTTCATCGGCAAGCTTCTTGTCCATAGACCTGCCCTTTTTCTGTCTCGCAAAATCTCTTATCCATCTCATGGCAATAGAAGAGCCTCTTTCTGGCTTTACCTCTATCGGCACCTGATACGTAGCACCTCCGACCCTCCTGGGTTTTATTTCCAGCAAAGGCCTTGTGTTATCTATGGCCTTCTGAAGCACCTCAAGCGGATTCTTATTGCCGGCCTTTTCGGCGACTATATCAAGGGCGCTGTACATTATATGCTCTGCCGTAGATTTCTTGCCTTTTTTCATTATCACATTAACGAATCTGGTAACAAGCTTGCTGTTATACTTAGGGTCTGCTAAAACATCCCTTGTCTCTGCGCGTCTTCGTCTCATTAACTATCTCCTTGGTTTTTCATGCCTTTGGCCGCTTCGCCCCGTATTTCGAGCGGCTCTTTTTTCTATTTGCCACGCCCGCTGTATCAAGGGTCCCTCTTACTATATGATATCTCACTCCAGGCAGATCCTTTACCCTGCCGCCTCTGGTCAGGACAATAGAATGTTCCTGCAGATTATGGCCTTCTCCTGGTATATAAGAAGTAACTTCTATGCCATTTGTCAACCTGACCCTCGCGACTTTTCTCAGCGCGGAATTAGGTTTCTTTGGAGTCTGCGTTTTAACCTGCAGACATACGCCTCTTTTCTGAGGACATCTATTAAGGGCTCGCGACTTGGTTTTTACTTTCTTGCTTCGTCTCCCTATGCGTATCAACTGTCTTATTGTAGGCATGTTTTATTTTCCCTCTGATTTAACCTTTGTTTCCTGCTTTTTATCTTGTTTTATAGACACTACATCCTTTTCCATCTCTATCTGCCTGTGACTCGAAAAGCCCGTGCCAGCTGGTATAAGATGGCCCATAATAACATTTTCCTTTAATCCCCTGAGTTCGTCCACTTTGCCGCTTGCGGCCGCTTCTGTCAATACACGTGTTGTCTCCTGAAAACTCGCGGCTGATATAAAACTCTCTGTGCTCAACGATGCCTTGGTGATGCCGAGGAGGAGCGGCGTAGCAGTGGCAGGTTTACCTTTTTTCTTTATCACGCGCTCATTTTCATCCTGAAAGATCGTCTTGTCCGCCTGCATACCTGTCAGGAACTCTG
Organism: Candidatus Omnitrophota bacterium; assembly: GCA_018901615.1. Lineage (GTDB taxonomy): Bacteria > Omnitrophota > Gorgyraeia > Gorgyraeales > Gorgyraeaceae > JAHIEN01. Next base: position 2,229 of record JAHIEN010000109.1, read on the forward strand.
TGTCCCCAGAGTCCTCTACCTTGACCTTTTTAAGCATCTGCTTGACTATGATCTCTATGTGTTTGTCATTGATCCTCACGCCCTGAAGCCTGTATACTTCCTGGACCTCATTGACAAGGTATTCCTGCAGTCTATTCTCGCCGCTTACCTTTAATATATCCTGCGGATTAACAGGCCCGTCAACGAGCTGGTCTCCAGCAGAAACCCTGTCACCCTTATACACATTCAGATGCTTGCCATGCGGTATAATATATTCTTTTTTCATTCCGGAGGCAGAACTTACTATTATCCTTCTCTGACCCTTCTTTGCCGCGGCAAACTCCACTATGCCGTCTATTTCGCTTATCATCGCCGGGTCTTTAGGTTTTCGCGCTTCAAAAAGCTCAGCCACCCTTGGAAGGCCGCCCGTAATATCCTTGGTCTTACTGACCTGTCTCGGGGTCTTGGCTATAATGATACCGGCCTTTATATAAGCGCTATCCTGGCAAACTATATGAGCGCCAGATGGAATCGGATATATGGCCAGCACTTCCTTTTTCTCGTCTTCTATGACTATCTGCGGATGATATTCTCCTTTATGTTCTATGATAACACGGCCGGTCAACCCTGTTGCCTCGTCTGTCTCCTCGACCATTGTCACCTCTTCTACTATATCCTCATACCTGACTTTTCCGCTGACCTCTGTCAATATCGGAGATGTATACGGGTCCCATTTCACAAAAATCATGTTCTTGTCTATTTCTTTGCCGTCCTTCACTGATATCACAGAACCTGACGGCACAGTGTGCTTCTCGAGTTCCCTGCCATCTTCATCATTTATGCTGATCTGGCCATTGCGATTCAGGACAATCATGTCGCCGGATTCCTGCTGGACTGTCTTGAGGTTATGGTACCTGACAATCCCCTTTGATTTTGATTTTATGAATGACTGCTCGATTATCCTTGACGCTGTACCGCCTATATGAAAGGTCCTCATTGTAAGCTGCGTACCTGGCTCTCCTATGGACTGAGCGGCTATTATGCCAACAGCTGTGCCAAAGTCTACGATCTTTCCCGTAGCAAGGTCTCTGCCATAACATTTCGCGCACACGCCATACTTGGTCTCGCATGTCAATACACTCCTGATCCTTATCTTTTCAATGCCGGATGTCTCTATCTTGTCAGCAGCCCCTTCTGCAATCTCGCTCCCTGCCGCCACTATAACGGTATCTGTGATAATATCCACTATATTGTCAACAGCGACTCTGCCTGTAATCCTTTCTTTTAAAGGAACTACCTCTTCATCCGCCTCGATTATAGCGCTCATAAGTATGCCATTCAGAGTCCCGCAATCATATTCGCTTATTATTACATCCTGGGCAACATCTACAAGCCGCCTGGTGAGATATCCCGAATCAGCTGTCTTCAAGGCTGTATCAGCAAGTCCTTTTCTCGCTCCGTGCGTAGATATAAAATACTCGAGCACTGTCAGGCCTTCCCTAAAGTTCGCTATAATAGGAGTTTCTATGATTTCGCCAGAAGGTTTGGCCATAAGTCCCCTCATGCCAGAAAGCTGCCTTATCTGCTGTTTTGAACCTCTTGCCCCGGAATTCGCCATCATAAAAACAGGATTAAAAGAATCCAGCTCCTTAAATATAAGCTCAGAAACCCTGTCTGTCGCGTGCGTCCAGATATCCACTATCTTGTTGTAGCGCTCTCTTTCCGTAATAATACCTTTACGATATTGGTCTTCTACTGAATTGACCTCTTTTTTAGAGTTCGCAATCACCTTTTTCTTGTCTTCTGGTATAAGGAGATCGTCTATTGAAATAGACAAGCCGGCAAGCGTGGCGTATTCAAAACCCAGAGTCTTTACATCGTCAAGAAGTCTTACTGTAGCGGCGTGGCCAAACAGGTTGTAGCAATCAGCTATGACCTTGCTAAGATTTGCCTTCTCAAGCAACAGGTTGACGTAGGGCATCCCCTTGGGCACGATGCGATTAAAGATGATCCTGCCCGCGGTAGTATCAATTATCTCGCCATCGATCCTTACCTTTATCTTGGCGTGCAGGTCTATTTCTTTGTCGCTCAGCGCAAGTTCTGCCTCGTCCTGATCCGAGAAGATCATTCCCTCGCCTCGTAAGCCTGATTTCTCCTGAGTCAGATAATACGAACCCAGAACTATGTCCTGCGTCGGAGTAATAATAGGTCTTCCGTCCGAAGGTGAAAATATATTGTTCGAGGCAAGCATTATCATCCTCGATTCCATCTGCGCTTCCATGGAAAGCGGCACATGGACTGCCATCTGGTCGCCGTCAAAATCAGCATTGAATGCGGTGCAGACCAGGGGATGTATCCTGATAGCCTTGCCTTCTATCAGCACTGGCTGGAATGCCTGTATACCAAGCCTGTGCAGCGTAGGCGCCCTGTTCAACAGAACCGGGTGGTCTTTTATCACGTCATCCAGTATATCCCAGACCTCAAGCCGCGTCTTTTCCACCATCCTCTTCGCGCTCTTTATGGTATGCACAAAACCTTTTTCTTTTAACTTTTTTATAATAAAAGGCTCAAAAAGTTCAAGCGCCATCTTTTTTGGCAGACCGCATTCCCATAGCTTTAATTCCGGGCCTATGACTATAACAGACCTGCCTGAATAATCAACTCTTTTACCCAGGAGATTCTGTCTAAACCTACCCTGCTTCCCCTTCAGCATGTCGCTCAGGGATTTTAGCGGCCTGTTCGCTGGCCCAAGCACAGCCCTGCCGTGTCTTCCGTTATCAAAGAGCGCGTCGACCGCTTCCTGCAGCATGCGCTTTTCATTTCTTACGATGATATCAGGCGCCTTAAGCTCAATAAGTTTCTTCAGTCGATTGTTGCGGTTTATGACCCTTCTGTACAGGTCATTTAAATCGCTTGTGGCAAATCTGCCGCCCTCAAGAGGCACGAGCGGTCTCAGGTCAGGAGGAATAACCGGTATTATATCCATTATCATCCATTCGGGCTTGTTGCCTGATTTATTGATTGCCTCTATTATCTTCAGTCTCTTTAAGATCTTTCTTTTCCCTTGTTCCGACTTCTGGTCAACCAGATCAGCTTTTAAGCTTCCTATCATTTCATCAAGATTAAGCTCTTTCAGGAGCTCCCTTATGCCTTCTGCCCCTATCATGGCCTTGAATTTATTTCCATATTCTTCTACGTACTGCCTGTATTTTTCCTCGCTTAAAAACTCTTTTTTCTTAAGAGGTGTCTCGCCAGGGTCAATGACTATGTATTCCTCGTAATATATGACCCTTTCCAGGTCGCGCAGGCCGATGTTCAATAATAACGCCATGCGGCTCGGCATGGCCTTGAAAAACCATACATGCGAGCACGGGGTTGCCAGATTAATATGCGCCATCCTCTCCCGCCTGACCTTTGAGAGCGTTACCTCTACGCCGCAGCGATCGCAGACAATACCTTTGTACTTTATCCTCTTGTACTTTCCGCAGCTGCATTCCCAGTCACGTGTTGGGCCAAATATTTTTTCACAGAAAAGACCATCTTTTTCAGGCCTGAGAGTCCTGTAGTTTATGGTCTCCGGCTTTTTGACTTCGCCGCGCGACCATGACTTGATAACATCAGGCGAAGCGATCTTTATAGATATAAAATCAAAAGAATTCACGCCTTCTTTACTGAACATATATATCTCTCCTTAATTTATCCAAGACAAAGGCCCGCGCTTATCAACTGTTCGAGGCTTAACCTCGAACAATACTGTTCGAGGTTAAGCCTCGAACAGTATGGCTACGGGGTTTTATTTCTTCTTTCTCTTTTCCTTTTTACGCTTTTTGCGTTCTTCTTTTATTTCTTCTTTTGAGATAGCGATTGTTGGCGCCAGTCCGTCCTTGTATTCTGTTCTAATATCAAGGCATAGACTCTGCAATTCCTTGACAAGGACGTTAAAGGATTCTGGGGTACCTGGATGCAACGCGTGTTCCCCTTTTACGATAGACTCATATGTCTTTGTCCTGCCTATGACATCATCGCTTTTTACTGTTAAGAGTTCCTGTAATGTATATGCCGCGCCATATGCCTCCAACGCCCACACTTCCATCTCTCCGAACCTCTGTCCGCCAAACTGCGCCTTTCCTCCAAGAGGCTGCTGAGTTACAAGGGAATACGGGCCTATGGAACGCGCGTGTATCTTGTCATCCACAAGATGAGCAAGCTTCATCATGTAAATAAAACCTATCGTGACTTTCTGGTCAAATTTATCGCCTGTAAGACCATCAAATAAATTGACCTTGCCATTACTGGGTAATTTAGCGTTTTTAAGTTCCTGCTTTATCTCATCCTCTTTTGCGCCGTCAAATACAGGCGTCGTGACCTTAAAGCCCAGTACCTTTGCCGCCCAGCCCAGATGCGTCTCGAGTATCTGCCCCACGTTCATCCTGGAAGGTACGCCTAGCGGATTCAGGACTAGTTGAACAGGCGTTCCGTCCTCCATGTAAGGCATATCCTCTTCAGGGAGTATCTTGGCGATAACACCCTTATTGCCGTGCCTTCCTGCCATCTTATCTCCCACAGACAGACGCTTTTTACTCGCTATATATACAACAACTCTTTTAAGTACGCCGGCAGGCAGTTCATCTCCTCTTTTTATCTTGTCAACCTCGTGCTCTTCCTCGTACAACGCCTCTTCTATCTGGTCATTGTAAATGGAAATCGTGCGCTTGACCTCGATTTCAAGATCAAGGTCTGATTCTATCTTTATACTGGAAATGTCACATTTTTCGAATTTCGAGATATCCTTTTTCTTTATGCGTCTTCCCTCTGCTATCAATGTCGTCCCTGTCTCGTCTGATAGCAGCGGGGCTGTAAGCTTGACATCCAGGAGTAGTTTTACCAGACGATTTTCTCTTTCCCTCTTTATATTTTCGACCTGTTTTTCGTATTCCGTTCTTATCTTCTGTATATCTTTATGCTCCTTCTGTAATTCATCTTTTGATTTTGACTTCTGGCCCTTTCTTGAAAACACCTTAGCGTCAACTACTATGCCTTCGACTCCCGATGGCACAGTAAGCGAGGCATCTCTAACATCACCTGCCTTTTCCCCGAAAATCGCGCGCAGGAGCTTCTCTTCAGGCGAAAGTTCTGTCTCGCTCTTTGGGGCAACTTTCCCGACGAGTATATCCCCCGGGCCTATTTCCGCGCCTATCCTGACTATACCATCATCGCTGAGATTCTTAAGGGCCTCTTCGCTGACATTCGGTATATCTCTTGTAATCTCCTCGTTACCAAGCCTTGTCTCGCGCGATTCTATTTCAAATTCTTCTATATGCACAGAGGTATAGACATCATCCTTTAAAAGCCTCTCGCTTACCAGTATCGCGTCTTCAAAGTTATAACCACGCCATGGCATAAAAGCGCATAGCACATTCCTGCCAAGCGCCAGCTCGCCCTCGTCTGTGGCTGGTCCGTCAGCAATAATATCGCCTGCCTTTATCTTGTCGCCCACATTGACAAACGGCCTCTGATTTACGCAGGTATTGGCATTGCTCCTGGAAAATTTTCTCAATTTATATACAATACTGTTGTTGACCGTTATCTCGTCGGACTGAACGCCTGTAATCTTGCCGCCTGCCTTGGCCACCACAACAGCCCCTGAATCTATAGCAGCCTTCTTTTCTAATCCTGTGCCTACTAGAGGGGATTCCGTAAACAAGAGCGGCACTGCCTGGCGCTGCATATTGGAACCCATCAACGCCCTGTTTGCGTCGTCGTGCTCTAAGAACGGTATCAATCCGGCGGCCACGCTTATAAGCTGTTTAGTTGAGACGTCCATGTAGTCTACCTTGCTCGGTTGAACCAATGGAAAGTTGCCTTTATTTCTGCATGACACCCTGTCTTCTGTAAAATAACCTTCTTTGTCC
>JAHIEN010000110.1 GCA_018901615.1 Candidatus Omnitrophota bacterium
ATAGATGTATTTAACAGCCTTGTAGAGTCTCAGAAGCTCCCGATATTTTCAGTGCCAGGCGAACCATATAATCAGGTCCTTGCCAGGATTGCCATGCAGGCAGAGGTGGACCTTATAATACTTGGCGGCATGGGCCTTAAATTTGACGATTATTTATTTTTCAAGGATACGATTGAAAAGCACGGGTCTCTCTCTAGGTCGATATTTTTTGTGCATACGGCATCCGACCCTACCGTAGAATGTCTATTGGTGCCTGACATAAGCCTTGCAGTGGCAGAGCAATTCGCGCTTAAGGGCAAGCGCGTCCTGGTGCTGCTTACGGATATGACGAATTTTTCCGACGCGCTCAAGGAGATCTCAATAACAATGGAACAGATCCCGTCCAATAGAGGTTATCCAGGCGATTTATACAGCCAGCTTGCTGCCAGGTACGAGAAGGCGGTTGATTTTGACACAGCAGGCTCTATCACCATACTGGCTGTTACTACTATGCCAGGAGATGATGTCACACATCCTGTGCCAGACAATACAGGCTATATAACAGAAGGACAGCTTTATTTAAGGAATAAATCAATTGAGCCGTTCGGGTCCCTGAGCCGCTTAAAACAGCAGGTGAATGGAAAGACCAGAAAAGACCACAGGACTGTAATGGACAGGATGATACAGCTCTTTAGCGATTACCGCTCTACCCTTGAAAAACAGGCAATGGGATTCCAGATGAGCGAATGGGACAAAAAACTCCTTAAGTACGGAAAGGCATTTGAAGACAGGATGATGGATCTTTCCGTTAATATCCCGCTGGAAAAGGCGCTGGACCTGGGATGGCAGATAATGGCTGAGAATTTTGAACCATTTGAAACAGGCATAAAGACAGAGCTCATAGAAGAATTCTGGCCGGAAAACTAGATTTTCCTCTCCCCTTAGGGGAGAGGATTAAGGTGAGGGGAATGACCAAGATAAAATTAACTAAAGGCGAGTTAAAAAGACAGCGTGACAGCCTCAAGCAATTCGAGCATTATCTCCCTATATTGCTCTTGAAAAAACAACAACTTCAGATTGAAAGGGAACGCATACGCAATATACTTAGGCAGAAGATAGAAGAGATAGATGCCCTTGAAGGTGAAATCAGCGACTGGTCAGGACTTTTAAACGAAGAAGGCGGTTATATCGCCAACTGGGTCAGGCCCAGAAAGGTCGTGACAAAAAATTTTAATATAGCCGGCATAGACATACCTGTCCTGGAACGCGTGGATTTTGAAGAGCCGGAATATGATTTATATGTCGCGCCCCTATGGGTAGATATTGCTATAGAGAAGATAAAAGCGCTTGTTGTTCTCCTTGAAGAGGAACAGATATTAAAATCGCAGATCGAGATACTGGAGCGCGAATTGCGCATTACCGTGCAGCGCGTGAACCTGTTTGAAAAGGTCAAGATACCAGAGTGTAAGGAAAATGTAAGGATCATAAGGATATATCTCGGCGAGCAAGAGACCAATGCAGTGGGCCGTTCAAAGATAGCAAAGAACAAGATCGAGAAGCTTGTCCTGGAAGAGGCGATAGCATGATAGTGCCGATGAAAAAAATAACAGTACTTGTCCAGTCAAAGGACATGGACCCTGCGCTGAAGACCATGGGCGCGAGGGGAGTTCTGCACATAGAGCACCAGAACGCGCCGCATAGCGATGACATTGCTGTTCTTGAGGAAAAGCTAAACCATGTTTCAAGGGCCATTGAAATCCTGCCTGATCTAGAGAAAGAAAAACACGTCCCTGCCGAACCTGAAAAAATTGTTTCAGAGATACTACATATCGCAGAAAAAAAAGAGATATCCCTTGAAAACATGAAAAAGATAAACAGGGATATAGACGCCTGGAAAGAATGGGGAGATTTTGACCCTGAAGTCATGGACGACCTTAAGGATAAGGGGATCTGGGTCAGATTGTGCAAGATCAGCAAAAATGAACTGGATGGCCTTCCCGAGAATGTAATAACCGAGGTATTGCTCAAAAAAAGAAAGATCTTTTACTGCGCTGTTATTTCCCGGGAAGAGGTTAATCTGCCTTTTAAGTCGCTTTCCCTGCCTGATATAGGCCTTCAGGAGATGCATGGCTTAAAGATGAGGGAAGAAGAAGGGCTGAAAACCCTTGGTAAAAGATTAAAGGATCTCGCGGTCTTTAAGAAAGCCCTGAATACATACAGAAACGAGCTTGAGTCGCTTGTGAATTTCAACAGGGCCATGGCAGGAGCCGGCAGGCATGAAAGCATATCATATCTTGTTGGTTATTGCCCGTCTTCTAGAGCGGATATGCTACAAAAACTGGCAGAAAAAGAAAAATGGGGCATTGTTATAGAAGAGCCCGCGGAATCCGACAAAGTCCCGACCCTTATAAAAAATCCACGCTGGGTAGAGATCATAAAACCGGTTTTTAGCATGATCAAGACTATACCTGGCTACAAAGAGTTGGATATAAGTTTCTGGTTTCTTTTATTTTTTTCCGTATTCTTTGGTATGCTGGTGGGCGACGCCGGTTATGGGATATTATTTTTATTGTTAAACCTTATAGCGCATATAAGGCTTGGAAAGTCAGTCAGGGACAAATCAATATTTTTTCTTACATATGTTTTAAGCGTTTCCACGATAATCTGGGGCTTCTTCACAGGCACGTTCTTCGGCCAGGCATATCTACAGGGAAAGCTGCCTGCTTTATTGCCTTACCTTACGGATAACTCTAATGTGCAGAACCTCTGTTTTCTTATAGGGGCCATACATTTGAGCATTGCTCACGCATGGCGCTTTATAAGAAAGGCGCCGTCTTTAAAGGCGTTTGCGGAGGCCGGGTGGATCGCCATGCTATGGGCGGCGTATTTTATAGCGAAGGCCCTTATATTAGGGGGAGGATTTAGCCGGTACGGCAAATGGTTTTTAATATCAGGGGCTTCGCTGATCATTTTGTTCACAGAACCCAGAAAGAATATTTTTAAAGCCATCGGTTTGGGCATAGGGAGTTTTTTGCTTCATGCGATGAATAGTTTTACTGACGTGGTTTCGTACATAAGGCTCTTTGCCGTAGGGGCCGCCAGCGTAGCGGTGGCGGACGCGTTCAATAACATTGCCATGACCATGGGTTACGGAAGTTTTATAAGCGGGCTCATGACAGCTTTGATACTTTTATTAGGGCATACCCTCAATATCCTTCTGGGGGCTATGGCCGTTCTCGTGCATGGCATGAGACTGAACCTGCTGGAATTTTCGAGTCATCTGGACATGGAATGGTCAGGCGTTGAATATAA
>JAHIEN010000111.1 GCA_018901615.1 Candidatus Omnitrophota bacterium
AAGGAAGAGGAAGACGGTTATTATTATGGTTTTGCGAACGAGGCCTTGTGGCCATTGTCACATATAGCATATACCAGGCCGCAGTTTGAAGAATTGGACTGGCGGATGTACGAGACGGTCAACAGGAAGTTCGCGGACGTTATCTTAAAAGAAGTAGGCAATAAAAAGGCGTTTGTGTGGATACAGGATTATCACATGGCGCTTCTGCCAAAGTTTCTCAAAGAAGGGGTTGGCAATAATATAATCACAGCGCATTTCTGGCATATACCATGGCCAAACCCCGAGGTATTCAGGATATGCCCTAAGAGAAAAGAGATCCTGGAAGGTCTTTTGGCAAATGACCTCCTCGGCTTTCATATAAGGTATCACTGCGAGAATTTCATCGCCACAGTGGAAAAAGAGATAGAGGCAAGGATTGACAGAGAGAGGTTTTCAGTTATAAAAGGCGGGCACGAAACTCTCATCAGGCCTTTTCCAATAGGCGTGGATTATGAATACATAGAACGCCTCGCGCATTCAAAAGAGGTAAAAGAATACAAAGACAACCTGAAAGAAGAGTTTCTCCTAAACTATGATTTTATAATGCTCGGGCTTGACAGGATTGATTACACTAAGGGCATACCAGAGAGACTGCGCGCATTAGACAGGTTCCTGGAAAAGAACCAGGAGTACAAGGGAAAGTTTATTTTTATACAAATGGGCAGGATTTCCAGGCTGCACATACCTTTATACAAAAATCTGAACGACGAGATAAACGCGCTTGTCGAAGAGATAAACTGGAAGTATTCACACGAAGGCTGGCAGCCAATTCTTTTTGTCCGCCGTCATCTAAGTTATCCCGAAGTAATGGCCTTCTGTAAACTCGCCGACATCTGTATAGTAAGCCCGTTGCACGACGGCATGAACCTTGTGGCAAAGGAGTATGTGTCCACGCGTTCCGACGATTCAGGCGTGCTGGTCCTAAGCCAGTTCACAGGCTCTGCGCGGGAACTCGACGGGGCAATTATGATAAACCCGTATGACATAGAGGAGTTTGCGGACAAGATAAAACAGGCTATCAGCATGGATAAAGATGAAGTGCGCTCACGCATGATCAAGATGAGAGAGCAGGTCTCAAGAAACAATGTATACCGCTGGGCAGGCAAAGTCCTCTCAGAACTCCTGAAGTTTGAATTTACAGAATAGCATGAAATATCTTTTTAGCCACTGGAAAAAACTTTCCTTAAAGATAAAAGATTTCCGGAGGGTATTTTTATTCTTAGATTATGATGGCACGCTCACCCCTATTGTATCAAGGCCTGAAGACGCAAGGCTCTCAACCTCTGTAAAAAAAATAATCAAAGAGCTGAACTCTTACCCAGGACTCAGTATTGCTATTATCAGTGGACGGTCCTTGAAAGACACAAAAAAGCTGGTGAGCATAAGAGGCCTCGTATATGCTGGAAATCATGGGTTGGAGATAGAGCAGGGAAATCGAAAGATTAAAAGATCAATAGAGCCTTCTTCAAGGCCTTTACTTGAAAATATACAATCATCGCTTGAAGATAAGTTAAAAGGCATAAAGGGTGTAATAGTAGAAGATAAAGGCCTTACGCTTAGCGTTCACTTCAGGATGGCAAGGTTGGAGCACAGAGCCAGGATAAGGAGTATTTTTAAGAAAATATTAAAACCGCATATAACCTCGCAAAGACTAAAGGTAACATCAGGCAAGATGGTCCTGGAAGTGAGACCAGCTGTTGAATGGCATAAAGGCATGGCAGTCCTGGCTATCCTGGGCAGGGGCAAGGCGCTGCCCATTTATATAGGCGACGATGTAACAGATACTGACGCATTCCGGGCCCTTAAAGGCAAAGGTGTATCGATATTTGTGGGAAAACCAGAGAAGAGCATAAAGGCGGATTATTATCTGAAAGACACAAAAGAAACAGAGCTGTTTCTCAAACAAATGCTTGATTTGCTTTGCTTAACTTGACATTTCGAGTATTACTCGTTTTGTCAAGTTAAAGGGTTGACACCTAGAGATATACATAATATTATATTGAAGTCATGAAGGACTCAGTCATAAAAAATAACGAAAAGACATTCAGGTTTTGCACCAGACTGCACCTCAAGATTCTGACAGGTCTGAGGGCGTCCAATATAAAAGAGCTCCTGAGCCTGATAAAAAAGGTGCCTGGTTCGTCTATCTACTACCACACGCACCGTTTTCTGCAGCAGCACCAGTATTTCTCGCCAGAGCCGCCTAATGATTTTGCCCACTGGATAAAGAACGCGCTGAACGAAGAAGTGCTCGCCGAAAAAATCTCCTCCATAGATACTATACAATACAATTGCATCCGCTCCCTCAGAAATGAGATCGCCGGGACAATAGAAGATTATGTCAAGAAAAACCACAGGATAAAATTGAGATTCGCCGCAGGCGACAAGGTCTTTCATTTTATTAAAAGCGTGAGCCTCATAATACCCACGCCGTATGTAGCGAAAGACCTGAAGGATTTTGTAGAGATACTGAAAAAAATCACGCCTAATTCAATATATTTTCACATGTTCGAGGCAAGGTTGAGGCTGGACAGGGAGACAAATGACTTTTCGCACTGGCTCGAAACATCTTTATTAGAGGGCGAGCTTGCAAAAAAGATAAAGACCCTGGACCCTTATACCTATACAATGGAAGATCTTAAAAAGAAGGTCATTGAGATAGCTGAAGAGAGGCTTGGGGATGTCAACAATCAATAGATACGAGGAGCTGGTTGGCAAAAACACCATTGATGAATTGCGTATGCTCTCAGGATACCTGGAGGGCAAAGTGATCCAGCATATAAATTCCACTGCCATGGGAGGGGGTGTTGCCGAGATACTACAGAGGATCGTTCCATTGATGCAGGAACTTGGCGTGAACGCGCAGTGGGATGTCATAAAGGGAAACAGGGATTTTTTTGAAGTCACAAAGGCCATGCATAACGCCCTTCATGGCAAAAAAGTAAATATAACAGGCAAGATGTGGGATATCTTTGACGAGGTAAGCAGAGAGAATCTAAGAGAGATGAACCTCTACGGCGATATAATGTTTGTCCATGACCCCCAGCCAGTAGCGCTGATAGGACGAAGAAACAAGATGAAGGGTTCCAAGTGGATATGGCGTTGTCATGTGGACGTATCCAGCCCAGATAAAAAGGTGTGGAATTTTTTGGAAGGGTTTGCGAATAAATATGATGCCGCTGTGTTTTCGAGCCCGCATTTCGCGCACAGGATGAAAACGCGGCAGGCCTTGATATCGCCGTCCATAGATCCTTTCAGTGATAAAAATAGAGAGCTCTCGCAAAACGAAATAGACACTGTGTTAAATAAATATAAAATAGACCCGCAGGCCAAGCCAATAGTGTGCCAGATCTCAAGGTATGATGCGTTAAAAGACCCTGTAGGGGTAATACAGGCATACAGGCTTGTAAAAAAATACGTGGATTGTCAACTGCTTTTAGTTGGGAACCGGGCAGCAGACGATCCTGAGTCAGACAGGATATATCAACAGGTCATAGAAGCTGCGGGAGGCGACCCTGATATACACGCGTTGCTCGTGGAAGACATACCATACGAGATCAACGCGTTCCAGCGCGTGTCAAAAGTTATTATCCAGAAATCCATAAGAGAGGGATTCGCCCTTACAGTATCAGAGGCATTATGGAAGGCAAAGCCTGTTGTGGCGTCTGCTGTCGGCGGCATACCCCTGCAGATCACACATAAATATAGCGGCCTTTTATGTCACAGTATAGAGGGCGCCGCGTTCTATATAAAACAGCTTCTGAACGCACCTGAATATGCTGCTAAATTAGGCGCAAAAGGCCACGAACACATCAGACAGAACTTCTTATTGACCAGGCACTTACGAGAACACATGCTCTTATTCCTTTCACTCTATCACAAGGGCTATGTAGTTACATTTGGTCAAGCTAAAAGATAGGCCTTGACAAAATACAATAAATCTGTATAATATGCATAAGAATTCGAACCTTTAAACTGGCCCTGCGAGGCTGGTAAGGGAGAGCAAAGTGGAAAGTATAAAGCTAAGAACTGTCCCGCACCTTTTATGTATTCAGTTGTTAAGAAGGTATATTGAATGCTAAAAAGGCGCGGGATTTTTTTATTCAGCGCCAGGAGGTCAGGGTGTCAGTCAAAAGAACCACCATATTAACAAAAGAAGAGATAAATAGGGCGATTACAAGAATAAGCCATGAGATAGTGGAGAGGAATAAAGGCTCCAGAGAACTGGCAATAGTAGGCATAAGGAACAGGGGGTATTTTCTTGCCGAAAGGATCGCGGCCTCAATCAACCAGATCGACGGCGCGAAATTGCCTGTCGGGGCGCTTGACATAACCCTGTACAGGGATGATCTGAGAGTCGTGTCTGAACAACCGATTATACACAAGACAGAGATAGATTTTGACATAGAAGAAAAAAATGTAATCCTGGTTGATGATGTCCTGTATACAGGACGGACTATACGCTGCGCCCTTGACGCGCTTATAGATTTTGGAAGGCCAAGGACAATTCAGCTAGCTGTGCTTATAGACAGAGGCCACCGCGAACTCCCTATAAGGGCTGATTATGTAGGAAAGAACCTGCCCACGTCTCAAAAGCAGGCAGTGCAGGTGAAGCTGGAAGAAGCCGATGATGAAGACAGTGTTTTTATAGAAGAGAAACAGGATGCCTAAACAAACAAAGAAAAAACCAAAATGGATTCACAAGGATCTTCTGGGCCTCGAATATCTCTCTAATGAGGATATAATATTGCTCCTTGATACAGCGGATTCATTCAGAGAGATCTTGGACAGGACCATAAAAAAAGTGCCTGCCCTTCGCGGCAAGACAGTTGTAAATCTCTTCTATGAGCCTTCTACCAGGACAAGGGTGTCTTTTGAGATTGCCGCCAAGAGGTTGTCCGCTGATGTGATCAATATTGCCACAGAGACTTCGAGCGTGAAAAAAGGTGAGACCTTGAATGATACTGGCAGGAATATAGAGGCGCTTAAGGCAGATATAATTATAGTAAGACACAATTGTTCAGGCGCTGCAACAATGCTTGCCCGCAACGTCAATATCAGCGTTGTAAACGCTGGCGATGGCTGGCACGAGCACCCTACTCAGGGTCTTCTGGACATATTTACATTAAGGAAAAAATTCGGCCATATAGAAGGCCTTAATGTCAGCATAGTCGGGGATATTGCGCATTCAAGAGTAGCGCGTTCCAATATATGGGGCCTGACTAAACTGGGCGCAAAGGTCACGGTCTGCGCGCCTGATATTTTAATACCTCCTGGCATAGAGCAGATGGGAGTCAGTGTGACCAATGATATAGACGAGGCGTTATATGACGCTGACGCTGTAAATGTATTGAGGATGCAATTTGAACGCGACGAAAAAGCCGCTTTTCCGAAACAGCTGGAATATTTCAAAAAATTCGGCATAACGGAAGAACGGCTTAAAAAGACTAGAAAAAATATCATCGTAATGCACCCGGGCCCTATAAACAGGGGCATCGAGATATCCAGCAAGGTGGCGGATGGGGCAAATTCTGTAATCCTGGAGCAGGTTACAAATGGTATCGCTGTCAGGATGGCGGTTTTATTCTGGTTATCACAGGCAATGGACAAAGGTAATAAACATGAAGCTTCTGATTAAGAACGGTACAGTCATAGATCCTGTAAATAAAATAGAATCAGCAATGGATATCCTTGTAGAAGACAATAAGATCTCCAATGTAGCAAAAGGTATAAAAATAGACGCCGATACGATAATCGACGCCACGGACATGATAGTAATGCCTGGTATTGTGGACATGCATGTGCATTTGAGGGAGCCTGGCAGGGAGGATAAGGAGACAATTGCGAGCGGCACAATGGCTGCGGCTAAAGGCGGGGTCACAACTGTCCTTGCCATGCCCAATACTACCCCGGCAATAGACTCTAAGAAAAATATACAGGCTGTCAAGGAGATTATAAAGAGTTCGGCGTATATAGATGTCCTGATTAGCGGCGCTATCACCAAAGGCCGGCTGGGTAAAGAATTATGTGATATAGCGGAGATGAAAAAAGAAGGCGTACTTGCCATTACAGACGACGGGGCTTCAGTTGACGACGAAAAATTAATGCTCACAGCCTTTAGTATGGCAAAAAAAGACAAGATGCTGGTGATATGTCATTGCGAAGACAAAGACCTTGCCAGTCAGGGAGTGGTGAATCTCGGCTTTGCTTCTACCAGGCTTGGCCTGAGAGGGATTTCCAATGAATCAGAATATAAAAGGATCGAACGTGATATAAAATTGGCAAAAAAGACAGGCGCCTCTATCCATATCGCCCACCTCAGCTGCAGGGAATCAGTGGATATAATCAGAAAGGCGAAAAAAAATGGCGTAAATGTGACCGCGGAAACAGCCCCGCACTATTTTACTTTGAATGAAGAGGCAGTGCTTGATTATAATACCAATATGAAGATCAACCCGCCTTTGAGGAGCAAAGAAGATGTCGAGGCAATAAAACAAGGGCTCAAAGACGGCACCATAGACGTCATAGCCTCTGACCATGCGCCTCACACAGAAAACGAAAAAGAGATAGAGTTTGAATACGCGGAATCAGGCACTATTGGCCTTGAAACAGGGCTTTCGGCAGGCATAACAGCGCTTGTAGATACAGGGTTATTGACATGGAGCGAGCTGGTAAGAAAGATGTGCTCAAACCCCGCAAAGATCCTGGGTATAGATAAGGGTGCTCTGGGAGTAGGCCAGGAAGCGGATATAATTATTGTTTCTCCAGGGAAAGAATGGGTAGTAAAAAAGAAAAATTTTATATCCAGGTCCAGAAATTCAGCATTTATAGACATGAAGCTTAAAGGCGCGGTAGACTGTACTATTTACAAAGGCAAAATAATTTATGGCAATGGAGCGAAATGAAATTCATAGCGGATTTTCATATACATTCTAAATACAGCCGGGCTACAAGCCCGCAGATGGAGGTCAAGACCCTGTCGGAATTTGCCAAACTCAAGGGTATATCGCTTCTGGGCACAGGCGACTTTACGCATCATTTATGGCTTGAAGAATTAAAAGACACATTAAAAGATTCAGGCAATGGCTTTTTTGAGCATAACGGTGTAAATTTTATTCTCACGGCTGAGATATCAAGTATCTATTCCAAGGCAGGCAGGGTGAGAAAGATCCATAATGTAATATTTGCCCCGAGTTTCAAGGTCGTAGATAAGATCAATGACGTTCTTTCCGGATATGGGAACCTTGCCTCTGACGGCAGGCCTATTATAGGCATAGACGCAAAAGACCTGGCAGAAGTTTTGTTTGGCATTTGTAAAGATATCTTTCTTGTGCCGGGCCATATCTGGACCCCGTGGTTTTCGCTCTTTGGCTCTAAATCAGGATTTGACGCCATAGAAGAA
>JAHIEN010000009.1 GCA_018901615.1 Candidatus Omnitrophota bacterium
ACTGTATGTCCACCTTCACGTATGGCAAAGCGGAGTTCTGTTTCCATGGCTATGGGGATAATGAGCTCTACTTCCATCTCCACGTTGTCGCCAGGCATTACCATCTCTGTGCCTTGAGGCAGCTTTGATACTCCCGTGACATCAGTGGTCCTGAAATAAAACTGCGGACGATAACCGTTGAAAAACGGTGTATGCCGTCCGCCTTCTTCTTTTGTCAATACATATACCTTTGCCTTGAATTTTGTATGAGGTGTGATTGAGCCTGGTTTCGCGAGCACCTGGCCCCTCTCGAGGTCTTTCTTTTCAATACCCCTTAAGAGGACTCCTACGTTGTCGCCTGCCTGGCCTTCGTCGAGGATCTTTCTGAACATCTCGACTCCTGTTACAACGGTCTTTTTTGGCTTTTCAATAAGACCGACTATTTCTACTTCTTCGCCTACCTTTACTATGCCTCGTTCGATCCTGCCTGTTCCGACCGTGCCCCTGCCTGTGATGCTGAACACGTCTTCGACTGCCATTAAAAACGGTTTTTCAGTCTCTCGTTTTGGCTGGGGGATGTTATTATCTACCTGCTTCATGAGTTCTATTATTGAGCCGCAGACCTTGCATTCGTCTTTTCCGCAGCCGCATTCCATTGCCTTAAGGGCTGATCCTTTTACGACAGGTATCTTCTCGCCAGGGAATTCATATTTTGTCAGGAGGTCTCTTACTTCGAGCTCTACCAGGTCTAATAGTTCTGGGTCGTCTACCGCGTCACATTTATTTAAAAACACCACCATGGCGGGTACTCCTACCTGGCGGGCTAAGAGAATATGTTCTCTGGTCTGAGGCATTGGGCCGTCAACGGCTGATACCACAAGTATGGCCCCATCCATCTGGGCGGAACCTGTGATCATGTTCTTTATATAGTCTGCGTGGCCAGGACAGTCCACGTGAGCGTAGTGGCGCGTGTCTGTCTCGTATTCAGCGTGGTGGACATTGATAGTAACGCCTCTCTCTTTTTCTTCAGGGGCGTTGTCTATCTCGTCATAGTTCTTCGCTGTCGCCAGGCCCCTGGCGGCGAGACACTTTGTTATGGCGCTTGTGAGCGTGGTCTTACCGTGGTCAACGTGGCCTATTGTGCCTATATTTACGTGTGGTTTTTTGCGTTCAAATTTTTCCTTAGCCATTGTAACCTCCTAGATTTGTTTGGCATAGCGCATAGAGCATGACGCATAGCGGATTATTTACGCTATACCCTATGCGCTTTGCGCCATGCGATATTATGTCTTTCCTATTATTTTCTCTGCTATATTTAAGGGCACTTCGGCGTAGTGCGAAGGCTCCATTGTATATGAAGCCCTTCCCTGTGTCAAGCTCCTTATTGCAGTAGCGTACCCGAACATCTCTGCGAGAGGAACCTCACCTTTTACAGCCTTCAAATTCCCTTTTTGGGATATCCCCTGTATCCTGCAACGCCTTGAATTAAGGTCTCCTATGACATCTCCTGTGTAATCTTCAGGAAATATTACCTCTAAGCTCATAACGGGTTCCATCAATCTGCATCTTGCCTGCCTTAAGCCGTCTGAAAAAGCTATAGACCCTGCCATCTTAAAGGCAAGCTCTGATGAATCGACCTCATGAAAAGAACCATCTATCAAAACCGCTTCTGTGTCTATTACCGGATAACTTGCCAGTACACCATTTTTTGAGGCCATATCAATGCCATTTCTTACAGCAGGTATATACTCTCTTGGGATAGCCCCGCCAGTTATCTTGTTAGTAAAAACAACGCCGGAGCCGGGCTCCCCTGGTTTTAATATAATAACAACGTGGCCGTACTGGCCGTGGCCGCCTGTCTGCTGTATAAATTTCCCAACAGAACGCACTTCTTTAGTAGGCGTCTCTTTGTACGCGACCTGCGGAATCCCTGTCTTTGCCTCTACCTTGAATTCTCGAAAGAGTCTGTCTATTATAATCTCCAGGTGCAACTCTCCCATGCCTGATACAATCGTCTGACCTGTCTCATTATTGTATCTCACCCTGAATGTCGGGTCTTCTTCTTGAAGTTTGCTCATCGCCATCCCGAGTTTGTCCTGGTCCATCTTTGTCGCGGGTTCAATCGCCATTGAGATGACAGGCTCAGGAAAATGCATTTTCTCCAGGACTATCGGGTTTTCCTGGTCACAAAGCGTATCACCCGTCTTCGCGTCTTTAAGGCCTACAACACCCACTATGTCTCCGGCTCCGGCTTCATCTATTATCTCCTGCTTATTTGCGTGCATTCGTACGATTTTGCTGAGCCGCTCTTTCTGAGCTTTATTTGCATTATAGATGTAAGAACTCTTCTTTACAGTTCCTGAATAAACCCTGATATAAGTAAGTCTGCCCACATACGGATCAGTCAC
This sequence comes from Candidatus Omnitrophota bacterium, assembly GCA_018901615.1. GTDB lineage: Bacteria > Omnitrophota > Gorgyraeia > Gorgyraeales > Gorgyraeaceae > JAHIEN01. The sequence continues at coordinate 2,388 of JAHIEN010000009.1, forward strand.
TATCTTAAAACAAAGGGCGCAGAACGGTTCATTGTCATCTGTCTTTCTGGATATCTCGTTTTCAGACTCTGGGTCTATGCCCTTTATAGGAGGGACATCCAGCGGAGAAGGCAGATATTCGCATACAGCGTCAAGCAGCGCCTGAACACCTTTATTCTTAAAAGAAGCCCCGCAGAGTACCGGCACAAAAAGATCGTATATGACTGCCTTGCGAAGGACATTTTTGATTTCCTCTTCTGTTATTTCAATATCATGCACATACTTATCCATTAAGCAATGGTCATGCTCCGCCAGTTTCTCTATAAGGTCGTGCCTGTATATCTTTGCCTCTTCTATCATATGCTCGGGTATAGGCACTTCTTTAAAATTATCATCTACCTTGTCTTCT
>JAHIEN010000112.1 GCA_018901615.1 Candidatus Omnitrophota bacterium
AAGGGTTTTATAACCTTCGGCAGCGGCAAAAAAGATAAAAAAGCAAGGGGGACTCTGACAAGAGAACTGCTGGTATTTAAAATCCCGCAAGACAAAGTGATCAAGGGCAAAAAATACAGGCTCTGGATACAGATAATGAGCATGCAAGAAGGCGGGGACTACAAGACCTATAAATTTGACCTGAAGAATTTCGCGGAACTGGTTTCTAAACCATAAAAAGATGCCCGGTAAGAGCATAGATGTCTTATTTTTAGGCGGCACTTCCATAGACCTGATTCAAAATGGGCGTCGTGCCGGAAAATTTTCTGCCTCAGTGGGCGGCTCTATAACCAATTCCGCTGTTATCTCCGCGAAATTAGGCCTTAAAACCGCTATGTTAAGCAGGATCGGCAAAGACCCTCTGGGTGACTTTGCGCTCCAGACTTTAAGGTCATGTCAAGTCAATATAAGCGGTATCATACAAGACCCTGACATCCGGACGCCCCTGGCAATAGCAAACATAGACAGGACAGGCAACTCGGCTTACACCTTTTATAAAAACCCTGCCAGATCATCGATCGTTCCGCTAAAGACGGTCCCAAAGAGCCTTTTGAATACTTGTAAATTCCTGCATTTTGGCTCAAGTTTTTCCTATCAAAAAGAAACCTTCATGGAGACCTTGAAATACATAAGACACCTTAAAAAAAGGGGCGTGTTCATGTCCTATGACCCTAATCTCAGGCCATATGCCATAAAGGACAAAAAGGGAACAAAAAAACGAGTCTTAAGACTCTTGAAACAGGTGGATCTGGCGAAACTGAGCCTTCTGGACCTGAAGTTTTTGACAGGCCAGAAAAACCCTGAAAAAGGCCTGAAAAAACTGAAAACACAATTTAAATGTGAAATTATTTTAACTCTAGGCTCAAAAGGCGCAATGCACATGTCATTGCGAGTCCCGGCCTTTAAAGTCAAAGTAGCCGACACAATAGGCGCCGGAGACGCGTTTACAGCCGGTATCCTTTATAAAATAGCCCGGATAGGGAAGATGCGGGTATTCAGCGATATAAAACCCCATCTGATCTTTGCCTCAGCCATATCAGCCATAATCTGTACCAGACCAGGCGCGAATAAAGCGTTAAAAGGCCCGGGACAAGTCCGTTCATTCCTAGCCAAACACGCAGATTGACTTAGCTTCATTTAAAAGCTACTATATATAAAACCAATAGGAGGCTCTCATGAAACCATTTTTATTGTTCATGTCGTTCTTCTGGATATTCGTAGGAACCGCGTTTATCCTGTCCCCCCTGAAACTCAAAAAACTCTATACCCATCTAATAAAGCCCGCAAAAGCCCTGTTTATCATGCCCCTGTTATTCGGCCTGATATTCCTCTGGGCGTCCCCGGCATCAAACCTTGAGGGTCTTATAAAAGTATTAGGCATCATAGCCCTGACTAAAGGTATATTCCTGCTCGTATGCCCCATCAATGTGATAAGATCCACATTCAACTGGTGGCTAAGCCTGCCCAATGGATTTTATCGCTTGCTAGGAGTTTTTGCAATACTCTTAGGAGTAGTGGTTGGCTGGAGCGTTTTATAGCTACGAGGAGGGGCGATGAAAAAAATATTTACACTAATAATATTAATTTCAATCCTTTGTCTTTCTGGCTGTAGCACTATCCATGTAGGAGGCAGTGGAAGGGTTGGAGATGTGAGCGGTTCTGGAGAAGTAAGTATTCCAATACCTGATAGAGATTAGGCCAATTATGTTAGGATATTTGATTTTACTCTTTACCGTAGTCCCACTTATAGAGCTGGCTCTTTTAATAAAGATTGGTCAGTATATAGGGGCAGGTAATACAATTGCCATTGTTATCCTTACGGGCATAACTGGCGCATATTTAGCAAAGATGCAGGGACTTATTACCCTGCGCAGGATACAGGAGGATGTAAATCAGGGCATAATGCCGACTGATAAATTATTTGATGGCGTTTTAATTTTATGCAGCGGCATACTGCTTTTAACCCCGGGCTTATTAACTGATACGGCAGGTTTTGTAGGGTTGATTCCATTGACGCGAAATTTGTTTAAGCGATGGCTTAAGAGCAAGATAGAACATATAATCAATCAGGGAAAGGTCATCACGATTACTTCATTTAAATCAATGTAATGGTATTGTCACGCAGGGAGGCGGGATATGAGCAAGGCGATCGTTGTATATTATTCACAGAGCGGGAATACTGAAAAGATGGCTCAGGCTATTAGTGCGGCGCTCGAAAAAGAAGGTGTCGAAGCGGTTTTAAAGAAGGCTGAAGATACTGTGGCCGATGAGCTGCTCGGGTATGACGCCATCATCATGGGCTCGCCCACTTATTACGGTTCAATGGCGTGGCAGCTGAAAAAAGTAATCGACGAGAGCGTGAAGTTTCACGGCCGACTAAAGGGAAAAGTCGGCGGGGCATTTTCATCCGCGGCAAACATCGGCGGCGGAAATGAGACTACGATAGAAGACATTTTAAACGCCATGCTGATACACGGCATGATCATACAGGGAGAGCCTAAAGGCGACCACTACGGCCCGGTAGCTATAGGCGCTCCCGATAAACGAGCGCTGGACTGCTGCGCCCGTTCAGCAAAGAACATAGCCGCGCTCTTGGGAAGGTAACTGGGGACGTCTCACTGTGCTATAACATCCTTAGGGACAATGAGTTGCAGTTGTGATGATTCCAGCGATTATATCTGTCTTGTTGGAATCATCACTCTTGTAACTATATAATTTATAGTGAGTTAGGTAACTGTGAGACGTCCCCTATTTTCCTATTTTCCTACGGTCAAGTCTATCGGAAGTAATCTCTAAAATCCCCAGCTTTTTCGTTTTTATAATTGCTTAACTCATTATTTGGTTGTAGAATAACTTCTGTACCGTTTGTGAGACGGGTATAAAGTTGGGGCACTTTGATAGGAGGAGAGGGTATGAAATATATTTTATCCATTGACCAGGGGACCACCGGGTCGAGGGCGATCGTATATGATAAGAATGGAAAAAAGATAGCGAGTTCCTATGAGGAATTCAGGCAGTACTTCCCGAAGCCGGGATGGGTGGAGCATGAGCCAGAGGAGATATGGCAGAGTGTGGACCATTCCATACAAAAGGTCCTCAGGAAATTGCCAAAGGATTCGATCGCGGCAATCGGCATAACAAACCAGCGCGAGACCACTGTTATATGGGATAGATATACAGGCAGGCCTGTTTACAGGGCTATTGTGTGGCAGTGTAGACGAACTGCCGAGCGCTGTAATGAATTGAAGAAACAAAAAGGCGCAATCGAGTTTTTTAGAGCCAGGACCGGCCTGCCGATCGACGCGTATTTTTCAGCCACAAAGATAGAATGGATACTGAAAAATGTTCCCGGAGCCATGACCATGGCCGGAAAAGGACATCTTTTATTCGGTACTACTGACTCATGGATCCTCTGGAAGCTCACAGGCGGAAAAACCCACGCCACTGATTACACCAATGCCTCGCGCGCCATGCTCTTTAATATTGATAAATTAAAATGGGACAGCCGGATTTTAAAAACATTAGGCATTCCTGAAAACATGCTCCCTGAGGTGAAGCCGTCGTCAGGGATCTTCGGTAAAAGTGTCAGGATAGGCCGGCTCCAGGCAGGCATCCCTATATCAGGCATCGCAGGCGATCAGCAGGCGGCATTGTTCGGCCAGACATGTTTTGAAAAAGGCACTGTAAAGAATACGTACGGCACAGGGAGTTTCATACTTTTAAATACAGGGAAAGCGCGGCCTGTGTCAAAACACGGCCTTATAGTCACTCTTGGATGCGGGCCAAGGGGCGAAGCAGTGTATGTCCTGGAAGGAGCGATATTTATTACAGGAGCGGCAATACACTGGATAAGGGACGCCCTTAAGCTATTAAGCTGCGGATGTGAGTCAGAGAAAATGGCAAGATCTGTGAAGGATAACGCAGGCGTGTATTTTGTGCCGGCCCTTGTGGGCCTGGGAGCGCCTTACTGGGACCAGGACGCGCGCGGCGCCATATTCGGGCTCACGCGCGGGACAAAGGGCGAGCATATTGTAAGGGCCGCGCTTGAGGCAATGTGCTATCAGACGAAAGACGTGCTCCTTGCGATGGAAAAAGACGCCAGGGTAAAGATAAAGGCGCTGAAGGTGGACGGCGGAGCAGCCATAAATGATTTCCTGTGTGAGTTCCAGGCAGATATCCTGGGTATAGACGTAATAAGACCCAGGATAACAGAGATGACCTCGCTTGGCGCAGCGTATCTCGCGGGCCTCGCAATAGGCTACTGGAAAAACGCCGGCGAGATCAAAAGATGCTGGAAAAAAGACAAGGTGTTTAAGCCTAAGATGAAAACAAAGGATTCAGACCGGCTTTACCAGGGTTGGCTCGATGCTGTTAAAAGGACCATTACCAGGGCATGAAGATATATGACATAATAATAATAGGCGCTGGGGTGGTGGGCGCGTCTATTAGCCGTGAACTTTCGCGCTATAAGCTCGACATCGCGCTATTAGAAAAAGAAATAGAACTTGCCTTTGGCGTTTCCAAATCCAATAGCGGCATCATACATCCTGGCACGCAGAATCCTCCCGGCTCATTAAAAGGAAAACTCTGCGTCCAGGGCAATATCCTCACCAGGCAGATCTCCAGGGAATTAGGCGTTGACTTTAAGGAGGTGGGCGAGCTCATAGTGGCCTTTACCGAAGAGGAAAAGCTGCGCCTGCGCGAGCTTAAAAAAGAGGCGGAATCGCTGGGCGTGCCCAGGCTGGAAATAGTCGACAGCGCGTGGCTAGGGAAAAACGAGCCGAATTTAAGCAAAGAAGCGCTCGCCGCGCTTTACGCGCCCACAGCAGGTATTATAAGCCCTTACAGGCTCGTGTATGACTTAAGCGAAAACGCCGCAAGAAACGGGGCTGAATTTTTTACAGAGACAGAGGCGACCGCCATTGAGAAAAAAGAATATTTTGAGATATCCACGTCAAAGGGGGTATTCAGGTCGAGGTTTCTTATAAACGCGGCAGGGCTATTCGCGGATGATATCTCAAGGATGCTCGGCATAGATGATTTTAAAATAACTCCGAGAAAGGGCCAGGAATTTCTCCTGGACAAGAAAAAAGAACATCTTACTAACCGCCTTATTTTCCCGCTTCCCACAAAGACATCTAAAGGAGTGCTTGTAATAAAAACAGCTGACGGAAATCCCATGATAGGGCCTACAGCAGAGGATATCGAGGATAAAGATGATCTATCCACCACAGACGAGGGCCTTAAAAATGTCCTTACCCGGGCCAGGAAAATGATACCCTTGATCGACGGATCTGATATTATCGCGTATTTTGCGGGCTTAAGGCCTGCCTCAGGCAATGATTTTATTATAAGACACGAGGATAAAACGCCCGGCTTTATCAATGTCGCGGGCATCCAGTCGCCTGGACTTACAGCAGCTCCCGCAATAGCCCTCATGGTGTGTGACTTACTTAAAAAAAGCGGCCTTACATTGAAAAAGAAACTCATCTTCCGCAGCCACAGGAAAAAGACCATACATTTATTCACCGAGCCTCTTAAAAAAGCAAAGGCCCTTATTAAAAAAGACCCAGGATACGGGGATATTGTCTGCAGGTGCGAACAGGTCTCAGCAAAAGAAATAACCGATGCCATAGACCGGGGCGCAAAGACCATGGATGGCCTTAAATTCCGCACGCGGGCGCAGGCAGGAAGGTGCCATGGCAGTTTCTGTACCGCGCGCCTCATGAAAATACTTTCAGAAAAAACAGGCGTCCCATTAAAAGACATTACCAAAAGAGGCAAGGGCTCCAGAATAGTTTTAAAGGACAGAAGAGATGATTGAGCGCGAACTTGTGATAGTCGGGGCGGGACCAGGAGGTATGGCAGCCGCGATATCCGCTTATGAAAATGGCGTGAGGGATATTCTCTTGCTCGAGCGCGACCAGTACCCTGGCGGTATTTTAAACCAGTGCATACACACTGGCTTTGGCCTTGATTATTTCAAGGAAATCCTGACAGGGCCTGAATACGCTGAGAGGTTCATTAAAAAAATAAAGGCCATACCTGAGATAGAGCTCTCTCTTAGGAGTTTTGTGACGCTTCTTACAGGCGATAAACTGCTCACATATTTCAAGCCAGGCAGGATAGAGACAGTAAAGGCAAGGTGCCTGATAATGGCCACAGGGTGCAGGGAAAAGACCAGGGAGATGGTGCACATCGGAGGCACGCGGCCTTCAGGAATATTTTCCGCTGGCCTCGCGCAGAAACTCATAAATATCGATGGGCTTTTGCCTGGCGAAGAGATCGTTATAGTGGGTTCAGGCGATATAGGGCTGATAATGGCGAGGCGATTTACGTTAGAGGGCGCGAAGGTAAAGGCAGTCATTGAGATACAGGATAAGACAAGAGGCCTTTTAAGAAACGTTGTCCAGTGCGTGACAGATTTTGACATACCGCTTTATTTTAATCATAAGATCGTGAAGATATTCGGGAAGGACAGGGTTACCGGGGTAAGCGTCGCCAGGGTGGATAGCGATATGCGCGAGGTCACTGGCACAGGATTCAAAATAGATTGCGACACTGTCCTTTTATCAGTAGGCCTTATACCTGAAAATGAACTCATAGAAATGGCAGGCGTCAGGATCGACAAGAAAACAAACTGTCCTGTGTCAGATGAAACCAATAAGACCTCTGTCCCAGGATTATTTGTATGCGGCAATGCGTTTATGGTGTATGACCTGGCTGATTCTGTTTCAAAGGATAGCGAGGCGGCAGGCAGGCTCGCCGCGGAATACCTGAAGAAAATAGGGAGAGCTGGATGAAGAAAAAGCTCATATGTATAGAATGCCCCAAGGGTTGCAGTCTGGACGTGGACATAGAAAACTGCCGCGTTGTAAAAGTCACGGGCGCCCAGTGCCCCAAAGGCGAAAAATACGCCATATCTGAGATAGAAGACCCCAAGAGGATCCTGACAGCAACCATACTCACAAAGGGCTTTCCTTTAAAACTCCTTCCTGTAAGAACTGACCAGCCCATCCCAAAGGCCAGGATAGCAGATGCCATGAAGGCCATAAGAAAACTCCGCGTTACCAAGCGCGTCAAGACAGGAGAGGTTATTGCAAGGGATTTTCTGGGGATCCCTGGTGTGAGCGTGCTTGCGACAAGAGATTTGGAAATGTTAAAGTAACCGCATTTGTTGATAAGTTTACTGATTGGTGGTATAATAAACAAAAAGGAGGGAAGACATGGCAGAAGGTGAAAGCAGACATGACAAGTTTAAGAGGTTGGCGGCGCAGAGGGTGACGAACGCGTTAAAGAAAATAGAACTGATAGGGAATCTATCTTCTCCGGGTTATGAATATACCCAGGAAGAAGTGGATAAGGTATTTTCAGCCCTTCAGCAGACCCTGGATAATACCAAAGCCAGATTCTCTAAAGCTAAAAAAGAAGAAACAGGAAAGTTCGAACTGTAGCTTTTGGTAGCTTTTGTACCGTTTGCGACTTTCCTCGTCAAGCTATTCCAGAATCACGCTTTGATAGGGGAAAGTCGAAACGGTACAAGCAATAGACCCGCCTATTTCCAGTGCCCGCCATCTTCGACCTGGTATCTGATGTAGTGGCCCTCGACAACTATATTTCCGTATTCTTCGCGTAGCTTTTATTGCGGCCCGGATTACTGTTGTTACGATTTATTCCAGTGATGTTGCCTATAAGATCCACATTACCGCCTGTAATAATCCTTACCCCTTTGATTGCGGCAAGAGCCTTCCCGGCCTTATCCCAGTCACTGGCATAGCTTGACGCCGAGGTACCTATTAAGGTACCAACCACGATCATGCTTACTATGGTAACCTTTTTCATGCGAATCACCTCCTTTACTGGCTTTTGACAACAAAACTATCTAAAAAGTTCCCGAAAGTGGTATAATAAAAAACAATGAAACTTTTGCATGAGGTTTGCTGTCTAAGATAATGGAGGACCGTATGCAGGATATATCCAGAGACCTTTTAACGCAGGCCTCAAAAGGCGACATGCAGGCCTTTGAGGAGATCTACAGGCTCGCATCAGGCTTTGTATATAGCGTGGCCCTGAGGATCACGGCTAACGCGGATGAGGCAAAAGAGGTCACCCAGGATGTGTTTATAAAGGTATATAAAAAACTCTGGAGATTTAGATTCCAGTCTTCTTTCAAGACATGGGTATACAGGGTAACGACCAATACCGCGCTAAACACCTTAAAGAAAATCTCAAAGGAGATAGGGAGGCGAGCTGATTATGATGTCGCGCTCAAGGTCAAAGATGACCGCGCAGCAACCACGCAGGCTGTTGAAAGAGATGACAATAAGAGACTGCTTTCGTCTTTATTAGGTATGCTCAACCCTGACCAGAGGGCTTGTATAATATTAAGGGAGATCGAAGGGCTGGATTATAGAGAGATATCAAAGGCATTGGGGGTCAATATAAATACTGTAAGGAGCAGGTTAAAAAGGGCGAGAGAGGCGCTTATCCCCCATGGAAAAAGAGGTGATAGACTATGAATTGTAAAAAAGTCAAAGAACTTCTTATGACAGATTATGTTGATGGTGAGATGAGACCTGGCATTCAACACCGGATCAGGCAACACCTGGCCGGCTGCAGTGACTGCAGGGGGTTTGAAGAGGCCGTGCAAAAGGAGGCCATAGAACCATTTAGAAATGCTCAAAGAGTCCAGGCGCCGGGCATTGTGTGGGAAGGAATAAAGGAGGCCATAGCTGCGCCTGAAAAGGCGCCTGTTTTTATTATCAGGAGACCCGCGTTTGCCCTTGCGGCTGTTGCGGCGCTTATCTTTTTAACAGCGATCTTTGCAAGGTCATTTTTTATAAGCCCCGGGCAGGTAACTGAGTATATAGAGGAACAGGCAGCGTTTTTTGCATACCTGGATACCGGCGTAAATAGTTTCATGGATGAAGGAGGTGGAGGCCTGGGCACCAGTATAGAGGAATATTTTCTTTAGAGGGAACTTTTGCGTCTGTTATTCTGTCTAAGTTAGTGAAAGGAGGCGATAGCCATGAATACGAAATACAGAAAGGTACTTATTTGCGCAGCGGTAGTAGGGTTGTTTTTTTCGAGCACATCAGTATACGCATGGTCTTTCGGTCGCGATTCAGAAAAAGGGGAAAGACACGTGGAAAGGAAGATGGACAAGTTAGTTGATGAGCTTGGCCTGAGTCCTGAACAGGAAGAGCAGTTGAAAAGCCTCAAAAGTAGCCAGAGAGAGGCAAAAAAAGAATTAAAGGAAAAGATGCGCTCTAAGAGGGCAGAGTTGAGGGAGGAATTGGAAAAAGTAGACATTGACAGGGCAAAGGTGGATTCTCTTGTCGCTGAGATCAAAGGCCTCATGGGTCAAGAACTGGAAAGAATGGTTGAAGGCGTGCTTTTAATGAAAGAGACCCTTGCACCGGAACAATATGAAAAGTTTAAAAATAAAATAGGGAAGCGCAAGGATAAGGGCGAAGATTATCAGGGTGGAAGAGAAAAGAAACGCGGAAGATGCTTTTGGCGCTAAAATATTCCTTGTGCCGCGTTGGTAGTAGCAGGCGCACAACCTGTTAAGTGTCCCCTGCATTGTGGGTAAGTTTACCTTCCTGTAGTAAAAATTTCCTAAAATAATTTGGAAGAAAATAGGCTGATCAGTGGTATAATATACAAGGTTCTTTCGTAAAATGAATGGAACTAGATAGTCAACTTGTTCGGTAAGGAGTGATAGCTAAAGTATACAGCAAAAACCATAAAAAGTTCAATAAAATTAGTTTTTAAGGTAAAATTAGCGACACTTTTCTGTAAGAGTAGAATAAATTTTCAAAGAGCGACTGTTCTTTGTCAATACTATAAGAACTTACAAAACAGCTTCCAGTAAGACCTGCAGTATGGAAGTTTGGTTCCACAGGCTTCAGCTGGGGTAATGCCTTTAAGTCTTTGGTTAGGCCTAAAATAATTATGGAGATATATCTGTAGCGTAACAAAACTCCATAAGCCCAAATCAGACTTAAAGCCTCTGTAACGCCTGGCATTGACTTTAAGAGATGACCAGCTTCGTTCTATGCGGTTATTATTAGGCCTTTCAAAGAAGCCGTGATAGACCTTATGGAGTTTATCTCTATTAAAGCCTAAATCACCAAGGGCAGATTGATAACTCCACAAGCCATCTGTTACAGCTTGTATGTTCTTTAAACAAGGCGACGCGTTAAAGGCAATGTTAAAATTACTCCTTGCGTATTCGGTGGAACGTTTGGGCGATATAAACCAGCTTTGCTCGGAGTCAAAACGCGACTCTTTAGTCATCCAGACCCAGCGCTTCTGGCCTTTAACCCAGAATATAGTCTCGTCGGTAAGAGTCCTTCTTCTACCGCGAGCCTTGGGAACAGATAAAAGCCCCAAGTTCTTATGGATATCAAGCGCTGCCTTGTGAGTCCACCTGGTTATGGTGTCGTGAGATATAGATACATTAAACAGCTCTTTCATAATTTTAACTACTTCAGTAGCCGGCAGGCTCCTGAAGACACTAAAGTATAAAGCTATCGATACGGAAGAATTCGCGAATGACATTTTAGGCCAGCTGAATTTAATAGATAGTTCAGTCTCAATACATTCAATCGGATCTTTGGCAATCTTGAAAGATTTACCCGGTAGCGGCACATTGAGCTTATGATTACAATGTCGTTTATCGTTGTGGATGTGGTTATTACAGCGTAATCTATAACCATCGCTTAAGAACTTAAAGATACTCATTCTGCCGCCACACTTAGGGCAAGGCATTGTTGGATATTTTTTAATCCGTTCTGGCTGTCCAGGAACAAATTGCCTGCGGCAATTAGGATCCTTACATTGATAACGTTGAAGATTCCTAAATCCGCTAGGATGGCCAAAACGATAGGTATCAGAATCGCAGCGCGGACATAATACAGGTTCTTTAACAGTTTTTGACATATTAAAGTCTCCTTTCGGTTATAAAAGCGGGTGTAATAAATTTAGCCTTAAAATACACTCTATACCGAGAGGAGACGATAACAATCAAGTTCTTTCATGCAAAAAGGAGGCTAGAATATGACTGTCAAAGAAATAACGTTGGAGAAGTTTAATGTCACAGAGTTTATCGAGGAAAAGACAAAAGAGATCGCCGGTCTTGTAGGTAGCGGCGTGGCTATTAACGCGCTTTCAGGAGGAGTGGATTCCTGCGCTGTTACGATGCTGGGACACAAAGCCCTGGGAGACAGGCTTAAGACATATTTTATAGATAATGGAATAATGAGGGAAGGTGAGCCCGATAAGATCAAGGCACTGTTTGATAAGCTTGGGGTCCATATAGAGATAATTGACGCGCAGGATGAATTTTTTAACGCGTTAAAAGACCTGACCGATCCTGAAGAAAAGAGGGAAGCGATTACCCAGACTTTTTATAAAGATGTATTTGGCAGGCTTGTAAGAGAGAGCGGGGCAAAATACCTTTTGCAAGGCACGATCCTGACAGACGTGGATGAGACAGTCGCCGGAATAAAAAGACAGCACAATGTTTTTGAACAGCTGGGGATCGACCCACAAAAAACGTTCGGATATAAGAT
>JAHIEN010000113.1 GCA_018901615.1 Candidatus Omnitrophota bacterium
ACAAGCGTATTCTCCTGTACCACCTCGCTGGTCACAGCCTTGGGAAGATTGATCTTTATCCCAGGCTGGAATATAAAGTTTGACGTAAGGAGAAAAAATATAAGTAATAAAAAAACACAATCTATGAGAGGCGCTATATCGAGGTGCCCTTTTTCGAATTGAACATGTCTCTTTAGTCTCATTGTAAGCTCCCGTTTCTAAACGCGTTCCGAAAGTATATTCATTACTTCTGTCGCGCTGTGTTCCATCTCAAGCACAAATTCATCTACCCTGCTGACCAGATAATTGTAAGCCACGACAACGGGTATAGCGACTATTAAACCCGCGACTGTTGTGAGAAGCGCTTCCCATATGCCGCCCGCGAGATCTCCGGGACTGACAGGATTAAATGATGTCGATTTTTCCTGGATTATTTGAAATGCCCTGACCATACCAGTGACAGTGCCCAGCAAACCTAACAACGGCGAGATATGCGCTATTGTAGCTAAAAGGCTGAGGTGTTTTTCAAGTCTTGGCACTTCCTGGTGACCCGCGTCTTCAATGGACTCCCTTATCTCCTGCCTGGCCCTGTCATGCTTCAGTATCCCTGCCTTGACAATACGCGATACAGGCCCAGGGGTCTTGTCGCATATCTTTATGGCCTCGGCAATCCTGTTGCGTTTTACGGTGATCTCTATATTGTTCATAAAATCTTTTGTGTCTATCTTACCCTTATAGAGATGATAAAATCTTTCAATGACTATGGCAAGGGCCAGAACTGAACACAACACGATCGGATACATTACAGGCCCGCCTTTTTGGATAAGTTCGAACATTTTAAATTCCTCCTTTTTTTAATCAGCGTTTATTTCTCTTGATCCACTCCAGCCTTTCCTTTGCGTACGATGATTCTTTTGCTTCCATACTTGATATCTTTTTGTAAATCTTTTCCGCGTCGTCCCATTTAGTCTCTTTCTCAAATAACCTGGCGCTGGCCATCTGCGAAGCAATGACTATCCGCGTTGAATCAGGATAGACATACGCGACCTTCATGTATTCCGCTATGGCATCATCAACATGCCCTGTCGCTTCATAAAGCTGCCCTATCATATATTGGATATTTGCGTTAAAGTCCCCGCGCCTGTTGTCTATCGCCGTTTTGTAATATTCGATCGCCCTGTTAAATTCGCCTTCTTTTTTAAGGATGTCTCCAAAATACTTGGACGCGACATTGCCATAAGCAGTGCCCTTAAACTCTGAGATCAGATTGTTAAGTAATTCCTTTGCCTCTGGAAAATCGTTTCTCATTATTAATATCTCCACTATCTTGACTTTCGCCGTAGGCACAAGTTCGCTGTCAGGATAAAATTCTATCAGCCTTTCCAATGTCTTCTGAGATTTATTGACCTGTCCCGCGTCATAAAATATGCCGGCCAATCTATATTCAGCGTCGTCAGCCAGGATACCTTCAGGGTACATCTTGATCACTTCCCTGAAATAGCTCTCCGCCTGTTCAAAATTCTTGTTATTCGCGTAATGCTCCGCTATCCAAAAACGCGCATCCTGAGACAGATCATCGTCTCTGTACTTTTCTATAAAATCCTTAAACTGAGACAACGTCTTTTTTGTATCTCCTGTTTTGTAATAACACCAGCCTATTTCATACATGGCCTGACGGGCATACTCCGGGTTGGTGTTGTCTGATAATATCTCTTTATATACGTTGAGCGCCTCTTTATAATCAGGGAGATTAAAAAACGCTCCCGCAAGATAAAACCTCACGTCTTCTTTATGCCTGCTATTCTTGAAAACAGCCAGAAAACCTTTTAACTCCCTTACGGCTGATTCATAATCTCCCTTTTTAAAATATGCGATAGCCAGGCCAAATCTTGCATCCTCTATATTCTTGGAATCTGGGTAATTTTTCAATAAACTCTGAAATGCCAGTATAGCGCCTTCGTATCTTTCAAGCCCGAACAATATGCGGCCGATCTGATACTGCGCATAGTCAACATAACCAAATACCGCGTCTGGATTGACAACGGCCTCTTTCAGGGCCATATCGTAAACGCTTAACGCCTTCTCAGGCTGATCCATCCTGGCATAGGCATCACCCAACCTGCAATATGAAGAGATACAGTATAGATCGCTGTTAGACTCCTTTACCACCTTGCTGAATTCCTCTATCGCTTCCGCGTATTTATTTATATTGAAATAGATCCAGCCAAGATTATAACGCAGGTCATCTGAATACTCGCTGGAGGAAAACAGTTTTAATCCCTCTTTGAGGGTAACTGCGGCATCTTCATAAAGGCCTAAATTATACTGCGCGCCCCCTCTCCCAAGATACGCGTTAGGAAGCCAGTTGCTCCTGGGAAAGTTTTCTATTATCTGACTGTAATTTTTTATTGCCTCATCATGCTTGCCAAGCTTACCTAAGGCCTCGGCCTCTCCAAAATAGACAGAGTCAATGATCGGATTGTCTTTTTTTATTTCCTTAACCCGCTCAAATGTATTTACAGCCTCTTCGTATTTCCTTAACCTTATATAGCTCCATGCTATTCCATGCATAGCATGTATATCTTTATCCATGTCAGGGTTTAAGGCAAGCGCCTTGTCATAATGTCTTATAGCATTCTCGTAATCCGCTGAATAATAGAAATTCTCCGCTATGTAAAAATGCGCCATTCCTAATTTTTCCGCTTCTTTTTCCCTGGATATAAACTTGGTTAACTTCTCCGTTGAGTTTTTATACTGCTTTAGCCTGTAAAGCATCTCTCCGCTCTTTAATTCAGCGTCATCCGCGAATTCATGCGAAGGGTATTGCGAGAGGAATAATAAGAAACCATCCAGCGCCTCTTTGTATTTTTTTTCTTCATAAAATGACCATGCCGATGAATAGTCGGCGTAGGGCACAAACCTCGAAGATGGAAAATCTTTCAATATGCTGCCGTAAAGTTCCCTTGCCTTCGCGAAATCCCTGGTATTGAAATATATTTCTGCTTTCCAGTATACGATCTCGTCTTTGAATTTTTCAGGGTCTTTCGAGTTTAAGACCGTGTCAAGTTCCCGCATGGCGTCATTGAATCTGCCAAGATTCACAAGGGACTTTCCTAATAAAAGATGCGCCTCCAGCGCCTCTGGTCTCTGGGGATTTTCGGATATAAATTTTTCCAATGATTTAGCGGCTATTTCGTAGAAACCATCCTGGAATGATTTTCTGGCAAGTATAAGATCGTCTTCGGGATTTGCCTGAGAATTTCCGGCAAGCGATAGCGTTAATATAAAACCTATTACACTAAGTATATAAGCTATAGCCTTCATTGCGTATAACTATACCACTGATATATGAAATGTTCAAGCGAAAATTAGAACTAAGAACTTGCGATACTGATACATTCCAACCCAGCGTCTTTTCGCCCTGCCAGGGCCTTCGAAAAGATGGTTCGACTAGCTCACCACCCTTCGAACAATCCTGAGCGCAGTCGAAGGGCACTCGGCCTAATAGATATAACTGACTATAAAGTATTACATAGGGTTGGGCCTCGCTCCGTTTTGTTTTGACAGGCAGTATCTGTAATTACGCGGTAGTCCTGTTGTACGCAAAACAAAAAGGCTTTTCTCCAGGCCCTGGCAGAGCGAAAAGACGAGAATATAAGCGCGTAACAGGGCCTGATCGCGAATGGAAGATTTAGTCTTTTAGACAGTATTTTGGCGGTTTTTAAAAGGG
>JAHIEN010000114.1 GCA_018901615.1 Candidatus Omnitrophota bacterium
GACCGCATTTTGGCGGTTTTTAAAAGGGCGAGAACTGTTCGAGCCCCACACCTTCTGCCAGAGGCAGTTTGGTGTGGGGTGAGTTTTCTCGCCCCCGACAAAATGCGGTCTAAAAGGCGGCCCCAAGTAGATTTGGAATAGCTGGGGGCAAATCTTCGACTGAGCGAGCAGGGCCTGTTATGCGCTTAAGAGTGTAGTGTAACTGTTCAGATAATACAATCTCACATTAGCGTACCTTGACAAAGCTGAAAGAGCGTGATATACTTCATTTAACTTTTAATCAGGCATTATTATATCTTTTACCCATTTTAATGGGTAGAAAGGAGGAAGAAGAATGCTTAAGTTAAGACAGAAGCATGGTTTTACACTCGTAGAAATAATGATAGTAGTCGCAATCATATCTTTATTAGCAGCTATAGCGATACCGAATTTACTACGAGCAAGGCATAATGCGAATGAGGCAGCGTCAATCGCGGCCTTAAGGACCATCTCCACAGCTTGCGAGAGTTTTCGTTCCGCGCAGACACCTACGACGTATCCTGCGACTCTTGCAGTACTTGGCTCAGCAGTGCCGCCATATATTGACAATGCTTTGGCTGGTGCTACAGCCGCTGGAACCGCAAAACAGGGGTATTTTTATACCTACGCGCTGACAAACGCAAACCAGTTCACGTGTACAGCCTCGCCTGCAGTGAGCGGCACAACAGGAACGCGTGTTTTCTTCGTGGATGAGAGCGGAGTAATCAGGGTGACCAACGTATCAGGAGCGCCGATAGAATAAGGCACTGGATAGCGTAAGATTAACTCAAACCCGTCCGCCACAAAAAGTGGCGGACGGGTTTATTATTTTTCCGCCCAAAAAGGGCAGATTTTGCTTGACATTATGCGCATACTGGTATAAATTTATAATCACATATGATTACTTGGGTTAAAGACCAAAGAGAAGGGCATGAAAGATTTGGAAGTGGGTTTACATTAGTCGAAATAATGATCGTTGTCGCGATCGTAATGACGCTTTCGACGCTTGCTATTTCCAGTGTCCTGCGCGCCAGGCACAATGCCAATGAAATGGCCGCGGTGGCCGCATGCAGGACTATTGTTACCGCGTGCCAAAATTTTTACGCTAATACCTACCCGCATGCCTATCCCAGCGGTCTTTCAGAGCTCGTGCCGCCTGTTTCTGATCCGCCATATATAGACAGTGTTCTTGCCGCCGGCACAAAGCAGGGGTATAACTTTGTTTATAGCCGGGTGAACTCAGAGAGCTTTGTTTTAAACGCCAGCCCTGCAGTTCTGGGTAAGACAGGTTCCCGTTATTTTTACGCTGACGAAACAAGTGTGATCAAGGCGAGCTCTACTGGCCAGGCAGGCCCAAGTGACCCAGTAGTAGAATAAATTCCTATGTATTTATAATAGCATCTATTTATTATATATTGGAGCCATGGGTATGAAAAAAACAGTTGGAATAGATATAGGCAAGCACAGCATAAAGCTCATAGAGCTTGAGGATAAAAAGGGCCATCTTGAAATTACGAATGTGGCTATCAGACGCATTGTGGATGGAGATACGAAATCAGCGCTTAAGGATATCGTTTCTGCTTCAAAGTTGTCATTGAAACGCGTGAATGCATCATTGTCCGGACCGTCTGTAATCGTCAGATATATAGAGATGCCTCCAATGAAGATAGAAGAGCTCAGGAGCGCTATCAGGTTTGAGGCAGAGAAATATATACCTTTTAATGTAAAAAATTCAATCATTGACTGCGCTGTGCTTGACAAGGCGTCTTCTTCCAGCCAGCGCGTGCTGATGGTAGCCGCCAAGAAAGACGATGTGAATAGCCTTATAGAGCTTTTCAGGGATGCGGACCTTGAGATAGACACCATGGATATAGACAGTTTCGCGTTTTTTAATTCTTTTCACAGGGTCGATCCTGAGAATAAGAATGAAAATGCCTACGCGCTGATTAATATAGGCGCAAGGTTTTCAAATATGAATATAATAACAAAGGGCAATGTCTATTTTACAAGAGATATACTGTGGGGCGGGATAGATGTTACAGGCAGGATCAAAGACGCCTCGGGGCTTGGCCTTGATGACGCTGAGGCATTGAAGCAAAAACCAGCTGAGAGGCGGGACGAGGTCGTGGGTATGATTACCTCGGTTCTGGAAAGATTTACTTCTCAGGTGAGGATGTCGTTCGATTATTTTGAATCCCAGTTTGGAAAAAACGTGGAGCGGATCTATATCAGCGGAGGCACAGCCTATCTTTTTAATATAGTGGATTTTTTAAAAGACAACCTGGGAGTGGACACGCTAATGTGGGATCCATTTGATGGCATAAACATAGAGGAAGCGGCGAGAGAGAAAAATATAAAAGGCCTGCCTGCTGTTTTTGCGGTAGCAGTGGGACTGGCATTGAGAAAATGATAGAAATAAACCTTTTACCAGAAGAAATGCGTAAGCGGAAAAAGATGAACCTTAAGCTGGATCTTGAGGTAATTGGCAAGGTCAAGTTTCTGGCAGGGGGGGCGCTTGCCGGGATCCTGGTATTCCTGATAATTTTTTTATTCGCGGGTTCTTCTATCAGGAAAAGGCAGATTATCGGAATGATGATGAAGGAGCAGGCAATCTCCGCTGAGAAGGCCCAGGCTGAAGAGGCAAACAAAGAGATCATATTTTTGATGGCCCGGTTGACAGAGCTCAATGAGATCACAAAGAGGAAATTCATCTGGTCGGATAAATTGAACGAACTTTCAGACCTTGTCCTGCCCGGCATCTGGCTTACGCGTATTTATACAGACGCGGACAACAGATTTATAATCGAAGGCAGCGTTATCTCAAAAAAAGAAGAGGCAATGGCAACAGTGGGGAAGTTCATGAAGGATATAAGGGAAAGGCAAACGTTCTTTAAAGATTTCAGTAATATAAAACTTGAGTCTGTCCAGCGCAAAGGCACGGGTGACAGGGATGTGGTTGATTACAGGATAGTCTTGTACTTTTGAAATAATATGGACCCCAAAGAAAAACAAAAACTTATGGTATTGTTAGGGATATTCGGCATTGCCGCGGTGGTGATGTTTTATAACCTTTTGTTAAAGCCGCAGCTGGCAGGATTTTCTGTGAGGAATAAAGAATATCAGGACATCAGGGCCAGGGTCAAGGGCGCGGAGGCATTGATAAGGAATAAGGCAAGGATTAAGAATCAGCATGAAGAATTAAAAAAACAAACGGCCCAGCTTGAAAAACGGCTATCTCTTCATGATGAGATCTCGGGGCTTCTTGAGGATTTTTCAAGGATAGCGGAATCCTCCGGCGTTAAGATACTCAGGATCAAACCTCTTGAGGTTGTGGATGACCAGACGCGGGCAAATGCCAGAAGCGGCGTCTATGTGGAATTTCCCATACTGATAGAGGCGAGGGCCGGCTATCACCAGTGCGGCCTGTTTGTCAATAAGCTGGAGACAATGGAAAAGATCATAAAGATCGAAGACATAGACATAAAGGGTATAGCGACAGACCCCAGGCGCCACGATATAAAGTTGAGGACAAAGGCATACGTAATAAAATGACGATTATGAAGAAAATGTTAATGGTATCTCTGGTTTTACTGATAGCCGGCTTGGCGTTTTTCGCGTTTGCCGAAGAGGAATTTACCTATGACGCAAAGGGTAAAAGGGACCCTTTTGTGCCTCTTGTTTCAAAAGGAGGGGTGTATGTCTCTGACGCTTATGGAATAAGCGGTATAAAAGATATAAGGCTCGAAGGCATTGTCTGGGATGAGGCCAAAGGTTCTATTGCCATAATAAACGGAGAGATCGTCAGGGAAGGCCAGAAGATCGGCGCGGCAGAGGTCTTGAGGATAGAAAAAGACGCTGTTGTGTTCGATATTGATGGCGAAGAAAAAAAGCTCGAATTAACCAGCGATTAACAGGAGGTGGAGATGAAAATATTGAGATGTTCAGGAGTTTTGGTGGTCATGTTTTTTGTGGCTGCTTCTTTGTGCGCGCAAGAGGCTGATACCAAGGCAATGGATAGCAATATTGAGGGCGATTTGGAGGTCTCAGCCACAACTTCCCCCGGCAACGTAACGCTGGATTTTAAAGACGCGGATATCACAAATGTCCTGAGGATACTTTCTTACAAAAGCGGCATCAATATAGTCGCGGGAAAGGATGTTACAGGCCCTATCACGATAAGGCTCACTGACGTGCCATGGGATAAAGCGCTGGATGTAATACTGAGGACATACGGGTATACTTACGAGCGGGAAGGGAACATAATACGCGTCACCACAACAGAAAACCTGGCAAAGGAAGAACTTATCACAGAAGTTTTTTCCCTTAATTACGCCAACGCGGAAGATGTCCCGGCAGCAATAGAAGAGATGCTTAGCGAAAGAGGAAGTATTAAATATGACAACAGAGCGAATCTTGTAATAGTTACAGATATCGCTACAAATATCTATAAGATAAGGCAGGTGATAGATAAGCTTGACAGAAGAACGCAGCAGGTGAATATAGAGGCAAAGATAATAGAGGCCACGCTCGATAAGGATGATAAGCTGGGTATTAACTGGACGACTCTGATAACTGCCACGGGCTCGGCAAGGCCCACAACAGCGCCGTTTCATGCCGGCAACTATGGGCTGCATATGTATCCTAATGCAGATACCAGCGCACCCGCAGGCACCAGTATCGGAGTATTTCCATCAGGCGGAGGCACTGTCTTTCCGCTGGCCCTGCCAAGCAACTTTACCCTGGGCACGCTTGATTTTACACAGCTGCAAGCAGTGCTTCAGATCTTAAAGTCAAAGACAAACACAAAGATAATATCTAATCCCAGAATTACAACGCTTGATAATAAGGAGGCGAATATAGTTGTCGCCACTACTTTCAGCATACCGATTTATGAACGCAATGCCTCGACAGGCAATATTGAGATTACAGGCTATGAAGAAAAAGAACTAGGGGTCACTTTAGCGGTAACGCCTCAGGTAAACCCCGAAGGTTATATAGTAGTCAAGCTAGAGCCGGAGGTATCTGCCTTTTTATCCTGGGACACCTTTAGCACATCAGGAGGCACTATACAGGCGCCAAGGTTTTCTACCCGCAGGGCCTCTACAGAGGTAATGGTGAAAGACGGAGAGACTATAGTTATAGGAGGCCTTATAAAAGAAAACACAATAGATACAGTGGTAAAGGTGCCGATACTGGGAGATATTCCTTTATTGGGCCTGATCTTCAAGAGAAAAGAAAAATCAGTAGATACTACAGATCTCTTGTTTTTTGTAACAGTTAATCTTGTCAACCCTGATTCCACGCCTGCTGTTGCGTCTGAATGAACGCGGTTAAATTAGAGATCAGATTCTGTAAAAAGGGGCTGTTAAGGTATATCTCTCACCTGGATGTCCTTAGGTTGTTTCAAAGGGCTGTGAGACGAGCTGACCTGCCTGTTGCCTTGAGTCAGGGATTTACCCCTCACTACAGGATAAGTTTTGATAATGCCCTGAAGCTCGGAGTGGAAAGCGATAACGAAAAAGCTGTTTTTAAACTTAAAGAGTGGCTTGATCCAAAAGAATTTACAAGAAGAATGAATGAGAAATTACCGGAAGGGATAATGGTGTTGGAATGCAAAAAGAGATTTTGATAAATGTTGAATCACAAGAGAAAAGGGTGGCCGTAGTAGAAGGCGGGGCGCTCGAGGAATACTATATAGAGAGGCCATCTGAAGTAACCATGGTGGGAAATATCTACAAGGGTATTGTTCGGTCTGTGGTGTCGGGCATAGGCGCTGCATTCGTTGATATAGGCTGCGGGAAGAATGGATTTTTATACGTTACTGATATGCTTGCGCCTTCGCATGAATTTGACCTATTGGATGCAAATGGTTCAGGGTCCAGCGTCAGGAGGCCGCGGCCCAGGCCTTCAGAGATAAATAAACTGGCAAAGCCCGGCCAGGAAGTCCTGGTCCAGGTAGTCAAAGAGCCTATAGGCAATAAAGGACCCAGGCTTACCACTCACATTGGTATGCCCGGCAGGTTTATAGTGCTTGTGCCTCTCGATCATCATATCGGGATCTCAAAGAAGGTCGTTGACAGGCAGGAACGCGGCAGATTGTACAAGATTTTAAAAAAGATAGCGTCGGCCTACAAGATGGGTTTTATAGTGCGCACGGCCGGAGTAGGGAAGACAGAGTGGGAATTTAAACGCGAATCAAGATATCTTGGCGCTCTCTGGTCAAAGATAAACCGCGACGCCGTCAAGATAAAAGCGCCGGGTATTGTATACGAGGAACGCGGGCTTACCTTCAGGATCCTCAGGGATATATTCAAGGAAGATATCAACAGGGTCCTGGTGGATGACAGGGAAGAATATAAAAGGCTCAGGCATTTCGCGAATTCCTTAATGCCGGCAATGAAAAAAAAGCTCATGCTTTACAAAGAGCGCACAAATCTTTTTGATTCGCGCGGTATTGAAAAAGAGATAGAAGGACTTTACAGAAAAAAAATAGCGCTCAAGTGCGGCGGGTATATTTTTATAGAAGAAACAGAAGGGCTTGTTGCCATAGACGTGAATAGCGGTTCTTTCAGCAGGAAGCGCATGGAGGATACCGCGTTTAAGGTAAATTCAGAGGCGCTTGTCCATATAGCCAAGCAGATACGGCTGAGGGATATAGGCGGCATTATCGTAATAGATTTTATAGACATGATTCAGGAAAAGTACAGGAACGAGATATTCAGGGCATTGATCAATGCGGTCAAAAGAGACAAGGCGAGAATAAAAATACTTAAGATGTCTGAGTTTGGCATAGTGCAGATGACACGGCAGCGCGTGCGCAAAGGCGTTAGGAAGGTATCTTATGAAAATTGTCCTTATTGCAGCGGAAGGGGGTCAGTAAAATCAGCTACCACGATGGCCATAGATGTATTGCGGGCCATAAAGAAAGAGATTGAAACAGCTAGGGTCAGGAGTGTGTCCGCGTATGTTCATCCCAATGTGGCAAATTACCTTTTGAACGAGGACAGACCTTCCATAACAAGGCTTGAACATGAACACAGGGCAAAGATAGTGATAATAGCTGATCCGGAAACGCACGTTGAAAACTTCAAGATCCAAAAATAGGAGGAGTGAAATGTACGCAATAGTTGAGACAGGCTCAAAACAGTATAAGGTTTCAAAAGGTGACGTGTTCGCGGCAGAGCTTTTGGGCACAAAAAAGACCAAAGAGGTAAAGCTGGGCAATGTGCTGTTTGTATCTGATAAAAAGGATATAAAAGTAGGCGCCCCCTACATAAAAGGGGCATCGGTCGTATGCGATATTATAGGAGAAAAGCAGGGGCCGAAGGTGATTTCTTTTAAATACAGAAGAAGGCACGGCAGTTCACGGAGAAAAAAGGGGCACAGGCAGGGGTATAGTGTGCTGAAGGTGAAGGAGATAGTAGTTTAATAAGAGGTTGTCTGAGGTTGTAAGAGGTTATTTGAGGTTATCTGAAGTTGCAAGAGGTTGCAAAATTACAAAAGCAACCTCATATAACCTTAGATAACATCAGATAACATCAGACAACCTCAGATAACCTCAGATAACTTCAAATAACCTTACTAAACCAGGAGGCGACAAGCATGGCACACACTAAATCACAGGGAAGTTCAAGAAACGGCAGAGACAGCAATTCGCAGAGGCGCGGGGTCAAACGCTTTGAAGGCCAGCTTGTAACCGCTGGCAGCATACTCGTCAGGCAAAAGGGCACGAAGTTTTTTCCTGGCGTCGGCGTAGGCATGGGCCGCGACAAGACCCTTTTTGCCCTGAAGGACGGGGTTGTGAAATTTAGCAATGCCCGTAAAGTTCATATAGTCTGAGCTGTAATCTACGCTCATTTATGTTCATAGTCCATGTGGAAATCAATATCAAGGCAGGGGACGGAGGAGATGGCTGTCATAGCTTTTCAAAGGCCAGGTCCCAGAGGTTTAAGCGTCCGGACGGAGGAGATGGCGGTAAGGGCGGAGATATTAGAATTGTCTCTGACCACAATGTCCAGACATTGATAGAATTTTATTACAGAAAACATTTTAAGGCAGACTCTGGCACAAACGGCGGCAGTAATCATAAAAACGGCGCTGACGGAAAGATCTGCGAAGTCAGGGTGCCTGTTGGCACTGTGGTAAGAGATTCCAGCGAAGATATTATGTATTGCGACATGAGTTACGCGGGAAGATCTGTTGTAATCGCGAAAGGTGGAGAAGGCGGCAAAGGTAATTCGCGCCGCAGGGTTGGAACTCCGGGGAAAGACGGCGAAGAAAAAGATATCATCCTTGAGCTGAAACTGGTTGCGGACGTCGGGATAATAGGATACCCCAGCGTAGGCAAGTCCAGCCTGATTTCGCGCGCGTCAAATGCAAAGCCAAAGATAGCGGCTTACCCTTTTACCACAAAGACTCCAATGCTTGGCCTGGTGCGGCTTGACCCGGAAAGAAGTTTTGTTATCTGCGACATACCCGGGCTGATAGAAGGCGCTCATGCCGGTAGGGGGCTGGGAGACGCGTTTCTAAGGCATGTAGAAAGGACCAGGGCCCTTGTCCATATGATAGATATGGCCGCAGTAGAAGGGAGAGACCCTGTAGAAGACCTCGCATCCATAAATAAGGAACTTAAGCTTTACAACGCCGCGCTTTTAAAGCGGCCGCAGATCATAGCGGTAAATAAAATGGACCTCGCGGAATCTTCTGAAAACTTGAAGCGATTCAGGAAAAAAATCAGGAAGAGGGTTTATCCTATCTCATGCGTTACAGGCGAGGGGATCAAGGAATTAATGGAAGCGGTTTATAGTAAACTTAGTAATCGGTGAGCATTGTTCGAGGTTTAACCTCGAACAATACGACAAGTGTTCGAGGTTTAACCTCGAACAATACCTCTTACGCGTAAGGTGACATGGCTAGACAAGAAATTAAAAAGGCAAAGCGAATAGTGATCAAGGTCGGCACCAGCGTGCTTACCGGGAAGGGTTATGCGCTGGACATGACGTGGATGAAGGCTTTTTCGGGTCAGATCGCACCGTTATTAAAAAGCGGCCGCGAGATAATAGTGGTGTCTTCGGGCGCGATTGCCGCGGGCATGCATTTACTGGGTATGAAAAAAAGGCCCCGCAGTTTACCCGAACAGCAGGCCTGCGCCGCGCTGGGACAGGGATATCTCATGAAAACATATGAGGAATGTTTCAAGAGAAGAGGATATCATGCCGCGCAGATACTGATAACATGGGAAGATATACGCGACAGACGCAGATACCTTAATGCCGAGAATACCATACACACGCTCCTGAGCAAAAAGGTAGTGCCGGTAATCAATGAAAACGACACAGTATCTGTTGATGAAATAAAATTCGGGGATAATGATAAGCTTTCGGCTCTCGTGGCAAATCTTACAGGGGCAGACGCGCTGATCATGCTTACGGATGTCGATGGGCTATACGTCGAGGGCGGGACAAAATGCGTTGACACGGTGCTTGAGATAGATGACAGCCTGGAAAGGGCTGCGTGCGGCACTGACAAGGAATGTTCTCTTGGCGGGATGAAGGCCAAGCTGGAGGCGTGCAGGATCGCCATGAATTCCGGAGTGTATTGCGTAGTGGCGAATGGCCGAAAAAAAGATGTGTTATCCATCGTCCTGAGCGGCGAAAATATCGGCACATTTTTTGTTCCCAGGAAGAACAGGCTTCAGGCGCGCAAGAGGTGGATAGCGTATAACGCGA
>JAHIEN010000115.1 GCA_018901615.1 Candidatus Omnitrophota bacterium
CCCATCTACATAAAGGTAACCCACATTAACCGGTGAATTGAAAAATATTTTTACAGAGGCTGCTAATAAATATAGCGAGGTTAAAAGCCTAAAGGTCTCTGTAACCTTTCTGAATCTTTTTGGAATCAAAAGGATCACAATACCCGCTAATATCGAAGTTAAAATTGGCTGCAGTAAGAGTTTCATCTATTTTTGGTTTTTTGTCTCAATCTCTCTGTCTTTTCCTGGGAAAGCCTTATCAAGTCCTGGCCGTCAAAGACCTTTTTGCCTGTCTTATAATCCACCACTGCCATGCGCTCAGTGCAACAATAGCATGGGTCAACAGCAGCGAGTATTATTGTCGCGTCAGAGATAGTCTCTCCTATCACTGCCTTTTTATTAGAAGCGATGTTCATATAACTTGGCGCCCTGACCTTGTGCCTTGCAGGGCTGTTTCCACCGTCTGACATTACATAATGAAATACCTCTCCCCTTGGAGCCTCATGTCTGCCTATGCCTTCTCCTGCGGGCATGTCCTTTATATTAAGGTCTATCGGGCCCTTTGGCATCTTATCCAGACATTGTAAAATTATATTGGTTGATTCATAGAGTTCGAGTATCCTTACAACTGCCTTTGCGAACACGCCGCCGCCCTGTTGCGTTATGACCTTCCATTCTACCTTGCCATATGCCGCGTACGGGTCGTCTTTTCTCACATCCATTGCAACGCCTGAGGCCCTTGCAGTAGGGCCAACGCACGCATAGTCATGCACGTCCTGTTTTGTCAGGACACCAACGCCCTCTGTCCTTGCGCGTATAACAGGGTCATCTATGACAGCGCCTTTAAACATATCAAATTTAGGTATAAGGGATTTCAGGGTCTTTTTTATCCATGGGAAATCAGCCTCGTCCAGGTCGCGTCTTATGCCTCCTGGTTTAAACATCGCGTAATGCTGCCTGTTGCCTGTAATCCTCTCAAATATATCAAGAACAGGTTCTCTGTATCTCCACGCCCACATCCATACAGTGTTGTATCCAAGAAAATGCCCTGCAAGTCCGAGCCACAGAAGATGACTGTGCAGCCTTTCGAGTTCTCCGATTATAGTCCTGATATAAAGCGCTCTTTCAGGCACCTCGACCCCTAAAAGGTCGTCTATCGCGTTTGTATAGGCAAAAGGGTGCGACGTAGAACAGATGCCGCAAATCCTCTCTACAAGAAATGTCACCTGATCATAGCTCTTAGACTCGGAAATTTTCTCAATCGCCCTATGGTTATATCCGATCTCTATGTCAATATCTGTCACGACTTCACCGTCTACACGAAGCCTGAAAAATTCAGGCTCTTCCTGCAGCGGGTGATACGGGCCTATAGGAATAATTTTATCTGACATAATGTAGCTTTCAGCTATCAGCTGAGGGCTGATAACTATTGTTGGTCTCTCCTCAGAGGATAATTCCCCTCCGGCCAATCATCTTTAAGAAGCAGGTGTTTCAGGTTCGGGTGGCCTTTAAAATCCACGCCGAGCATCTCGTGTATCTCGCGCTCTATCCATTCAGCGCATTTCATGATAGAAGTCAGGCTCTCGATCTCAAGACCTGGTTTTTCCAGGATAACCCTGAGAGAGACCATGAGTCCGATTTTATCTATTGAAAAGTGATAGAGTATCTCGACTCCGGTCCTTGTATCAACTCCTGAGGCAGTGACAAACCTTGCCTTGACATCGTTAAAAAGATATCTGGCTATTTTCGGCAGGGCCTCTTTTTTAATAGTGACGTAGATTCGACGCAGAGACCTGTCATTAATCTCCACCAGGCCTCCACCTGAACGCACCTTTATATTTTCTATTATCTGTGTTTTTTCCATTTATATTTTCGGCAGACTAAAGTCTGCCTATTCTCAGCCTTTGCCTTTAAGTTTCTCTATCAATTTCACTATTGCCGCTATCATTGCCTCTGGTTTTGGAGGACAGCCTGGGATATACGCGTCAACCGGCAAAACTGAATCTACTGGATCAGGTGTATTCGGTCCTTTTGCAAATATACCCTGTCCACACGCGCACGCGCCTATTGCTATGACAACACATGGCTTTGGCGCCTGCTCATAGATATTTTTTATCCTCGGTATGGTCTTTAAATTCAGGGCTCCTGTAACAAGAATAGCGTCAGCATGTCTTATGCTCCCTACCAGAATAATACCAAACCGCTCCACGTCAAACCTGGGAGTCAGGAGGTCCAGGATCTCTATGTCGCAGTTATTGCAGCTGCCTGTTGACATATGATAGACCCATATAGATTTTGTCAGTGCTTTAAGTTTTAAACTCATATTTAACGCAGCTGTTCGAGGTTAAGCCTCGAACAGATTCGAATGGCTCAAGCGCAACTGTTCGAGGCTTAACCTCGAACAGTTGACTTACATCCCCAGCGTTGCCAGTAAAACAGCTATTATAGCCAGAGAAGTCATCCTGTACCAAAAAAATCTAAGCGCCTGGTCGATCCTGACCCTTGGGTTTGTATTCCTCATAAGGATCATTACAACCAGTAAAACCACGTATTTCCAGACGCTGAACCCGCCCCAGAATATTGAAGACAAAAACACAGGCAGGGCAACCATCATAATAGTCTTCGTAAGCTTTAAAACAGCCAGGAGGATCCCTGAGTATTCTATATATATACCTCCCATTATCTCTGTCTCTGCCTCTGCCATGTCAAAAGGCACAAGGCCAAGTTTTGCCTGCATGCAGAATACAGCCACCAGTATAGCAAGTATTCCTGAAATATTTGAGACAAACACGCCGTTTATCGCCTGAAACGCGATCAGGTCTGTCATCTTCAAAAAACCACTGCTTTTAATGATAGGCACTATGATACAGATAATAAAAGGTAGTTCATACGCCAGCATCAGCTTTATCTCTCTTGATACCCCGAGAGACGCCAGGGGATTGCCGCTTGCGGAAGAGCCTAATATAAGGGCAATGGCCGGCAATGTCAATAAATACAAAATCACTACTATATCCCCTGTAAAACCGCTTGCGCCTAACTGAATATTGGCCTGCCATATAAAAGTAGCTGCCAGGATAACAGCGCTCAGCCCAAACAGAGGCGCTAAAAGAAAAACAACCTTTGAGGCATTCTTTGGTATAGTGATCTCTTTTATGCTCAATTTTACAAGATCAGCCAGGGGCTGATACCACGGAGGGCCTACTCTCCACTGCACGCGCGCGGTAACCTTGCGGTCTATCCAGCTTGCCGCCAGGCCCACAACGGCAGTGAATAAGAAACCCGGGAAAATTATAAAATTAAACAGGTGTTTTAACATAAATGTTTTAGCGTTTAAACTATACGCTAAACGCTATCCGCTTTACGCTAATTATGGATGATACTTCTTCCATGGTTTAGCGTGCACTGCTATGTTTTTGCTTATTAAAAATATGTCATCCTTTTCTGACTCTTCTACTTCTATAAATTTTACCGCGCCGTCTATGGAACATGTCTTTGAACAAACAGGGTCTTTGCCATTACCCCTGCCTACGCACGCGTCGCACTGAGATATGATATACGGCACTGTCTCGACCGGAATCGTACCGAACGGGCATGCCAAGCTGCATGACTTACAGGATATACAACGCATGGCATAACGCTTGATGACCCCGTCAGGTTGTTTTTCCATGGCCTCTTTCGGGCATGCATTCACGCATGGCGCCTCTTCGCACTTCCTGCATATATAAAGGTATTGCCCTATTTCTCTCAGGCGCGTAATACCTGAATTTTCAGGATGGTAATAATAGCTGCATTCCGCGGTAAGGGTCTCGCAGCTGTATAATTTTTCTAGATCTACAAAAAGTCTTTTCATGACATTAATCCCATATCTCGTGAATATTATTTATCCTGTCATACCTGAATACCGGGCCGTCCTTACATACGTAAAAATTCCCAAGCCTGCAATGCCCGCATTTACCAATTCCACAGCTCATGTTTTTTTCCATTGATAGATAGATCTGCTCATTTTTATAACCTATTTCAAGTAGCTTAAACGTGGAAAATTTCATCATTATAGGCGGGCCGCATACAATGGCAACGCTATTTTTTAGATCTATTTTCAGATTATCCAGCGTAGTAGTCACAAGGCCTACATTGCCTTTCCAGTTATTGTCCTTCTTGTCCACTGTGATCCTGAATTTCACCTTTTTATTCATCTTCTGCCATTTATCTAGCACGCAATCCTTATATATTATGTCCGAGGGTGTCCTTGAGCCACAGCAGAACGTTATGTTTTTATATTTATCCATGTCATGGACCAAGGCTAAAAAAAGGGCCCTTAACGGCGCGAGGCCTACGCCTCCTCCTACCAACAGGATCTCTTTTCCTTCAAATTCAGAAAGAGGATACTCATTGCCGTACGGCCCTCTCAAGCCTACTATGTCCCCTTTTTTAAGATCGTGGATCTTCGCAGTCACCCTGCCTGCTTTCATGATGCTTATTTCAAGTTTGCTTTTCTCGTATGGGGAAGAAGACGGGGTAAAGGGCGCCTCTCCCACGCCAGGTATTGTCATCTCGACAAACTGGCCTGCCTTAAAATGTAACGGTTTCTCAGGCTTTAGAGAAACAGTTTTAATAGTAGGGCTTTCTTCATTGACCCCGACTACTTCTGTTTTTATTGGTGTGTATGGGTTATCGATCATATTCCAAGCTTAGCAAGCACTTCGTCTATGCGTATCTTTCCGGGACATGCGTCGCTGCACCTCCCGCAGCCAGTGCAGCCAAATTTTCCTATTGTATCAGGAAAAAAATTAAACTTCTTATCAAACCTGTTGCGCAGCCGTTGGGCCAGGAGTTTTCTGGGATTAGCGCCTCCTGCCACCATGGCAAAAGAACGTAAAAGGCATGAATCCCATAACCTTAATCTTTCGAAATTATTGTCTTTCCCCTGGTCTTTTAATGCAAAACAGTGGCATGCCGGGCATATGACATTACAGGCCCCGCACTCAACACACGTCTTTATTGTCTCTTCCCATAATTCTGAATCGAATTTCTTCTTAAAAAGCGGCTGGAGAGAATCTTTGCCAGGGATCTTTTTATCTTTTACGTGCGCGAGGAGTTCTTCGGTTAGTTTTTTCCTGTTTTCTTCTTTTTTATCTTTATAGAGCCCGGCTTTTTGAAAAAGTTTGGAATACTCTTTTGCTATTTTCTCGCCTTTTTCAGAGCCCACTTCTGCCACATAACCACTCTCTATCTCAGAGAGATTTATGTCGAAATCTTCTGTTGGATACGGCATGATGCTCAGGGCAACGCAGAAACAGCTTTCTCCATGAGAAGTACAATCGCTTGAAATTATAAGGCCCTCATCCCTTCTCTGGATATAGAATGGGTCCTTAAAAGAGTCCTGCCTAAATACATAATCCATTACCTTTAGCGAAGCCAGGTCGCATGACTTGGCTCCAACTATTGCCACTGGCCTGGATTTTTTACCAGGGAGGTCTTCGTAAAAATAATCGCTTATCTTTGTGCGGACTGGAAGGAAAAAACTCTTTATGCTCTGGACAGGCCTTATCTCTCCCAGGACAGCTTCGCCAAGCCCATCGT
Source organism: Candidatus Omnitrophota bacterium (assembly GCA_018901615.1). Classification (GTDB taxonomy): domain Bacteria; phylum Omnitrophota; class Gorgyraeia; order Gorgyraeales; family Gorgyraeaceae; genus JAHIEN01. Next base: position 5,560 of record JAHIEN010000115.1, read on the forward strand.
CTCCTACTTTTTGATAGTACCTGTTGCCATCTGATTTTACAGGCGCATAAACCTTATACGCCTTGGAAAGGGATTTTATGAGCCTATCCAGGTTGGGTCTATTTATAAAGTAAATATTCAAGAAACTAACCTTTCGAGAGGGTGAGGTCCGCCGCGGCAGATTGTGTATTTACTAAGTTTGTGAAAATTATCACAAATTTTTGAAAAAAAATAAAAACAACTTCTTTCTGACTATAATACAAAGCCCTTTTTATGTCAAGGGATTTTTTTTAACTGGTGCTAATGAGATCCCTCGCTTCGCTCGGGATTAATTCGCACAGCAATTTACGTCCTGAGCTTGTCGAATCCTTCGACCGGCTCAGGATTCGACCCTGAGTTTATCGAAGGGTCAAAAGACGTAAATAATGAGATCCCTCGCTTCGCTCGGGATTAATTCGCACTGCAAGTTATGTCCTGAACTCATCGAAGGACATAACTTGCGTGCTCATTAAAAATGCAGCTCCATTGCGCGCGGCGGACAGGCCTTTATGCATAACTCGCACGCTATACACTTCTCGCTATAAAAAAGAACCTTGCGCGTAACAGGATCTATTACAAGGGCATCTGTCGGGCATATCGGCACACACGCGCCGCAATGAGTGCACTTTGTCTCGTTTCTCTTTATGTCCTTGGAAAGAGGATGGATTGTCACGCCTATGGATTTCGCGTACTTAAGGGCCTTTTCAAAATTCCTATCCTCTCCGGTCAACTCAAGCACCAGGAGCCCCTCTTCTCTTGGAGTAACATATGCCTTAAGTATATTGAACTGCAGGTCAAAATCTTTCACCATCTTGTATACTATTGGCTGGTCAACGAGTCTATGCGGAAATTTTAATACGATTCGTTTGGATAACACAACTACCTCCATCCAATCCACCTTAGGCGGATTACGCTAATGTTACGTCTCCTGACACTCCAAAATCTTTGCCTAAGATTATTAGTGCGCCCTGGACGCCTTTTACAGAAAGGGCAAAGTCAAGGACAGCCTTAATATCTTCGGACTTTTTTACCCTGTTACAGGCAGCTGTTGCAACAGCGTCAGCCAGCGATGTAGATTTAGATATTATAACACAGGCATCAGCTTTTCCAAAGCTTAAAGAATGGCCTGTTGAACCGGACGAAGCACAGATGCCAAGAGGGGTCTGGCCTGGTTTTACTTTTATAAAAAGCCTGTTACTTAAAGGCGAATCTCCGGCAAAAACAGCTACGGTACGCTCTATAGCTGATTTTATAAAAATATCTCCTCCGTTTTCTATTATTACCTGTCCAGTATATTGCAAAAGCCTTTTACCGATAAATTCTGAAATAGCCCCTGCCACGCTGGCCATAGGGCCTACGCCTGCCAGTTTTGAAGCGAACGTCATATCTTTTACAATATCAGGCGCATCCATATTTAGCTTCATAGGCTCCAGGCTTGTCTTAAATCCAGGGTGCTTTTTTATGTGGGCCTCTATCTGGCTTCGGTATTCTTTTGCCAGGGCCTCCGCAGCCTTACAAACATCCTTTTCCGCAGAGACAAAAAGATCTGTTTCTCCCACAATAACTTCCCGCGTAATAAGTCCATTGCTATTGACCCATTTCCTATAGAATCTTTCCTGATAATCTTTGCTTTTCGCCATATCAAGACCCTGTCTCGATCTAAACAATCTCTACGGATTCTACGCAGATCCCTGAACCTGAGATAATATCATTTACCCTGCTGCCGCAATCAGGACAGCCTGAGAATCCTTCTTTTGTTGAAAATTCGCATCCGCAGGATTTGCATTTGAATTTAGCCTCGACCTTTTTAAAATTAAGTTTGGCGCTTTCAAAATGTGTGCCTCTTACCCGCTCTCTAAAATGAAATTCAAAATGTTCAGGGGTCACATGCTCTAATTCACCTATAAGTATATTCACACATTTAATCTTTAAATTTTTAGAACCCTTGAGCTTGGCATTTATCGCGCACAATATATCATCCACTAGTCCTATTTCATGCATAATTTTCCTTTATCCTGGCCCTTAGCAGATACGCGGGAGCTGTTCTCCGCTTAGCATGTCAACAATCCTTTTGCCGCCGATCCTTGTTTTCAGATATACCCTTTTATTGCGTTCTTTCTTGACTTCCCCTATTATTACGCTTTTTCTACCAAGAGGGTGTTTCTTCATTATAGACAACACCTTGCCTTCAGCTTCAGGAGCGACAATAACAACGACCTTGCCCTCATTAGCCATATAAAGCGGGTCCATGCCCAATGCCTCGCACAATACCCTTACCGATTCCTTGATAGGAATTTTTGACTCTTCTATACCTATATTATAACCGGAATCTATGGCTATCTCATTTAATGTAGTAGCAAGCCCGCCGCGAGTAGGGTCTCGCATGAACTTTATACCTTTATTTAATATAGCTGATGTAAGGCCATTAAGCGGCGCGCAATCGCTGGAGATCTTTGCCTTGAATTTTAGCTCCTCCCTGGCCAGAAGCACTGCCGCTCCATGTTCGCCTATTGTCCCGCTTATTATCACCTTATCTCCTGGCCTTATGCGTTCGATAGATAAAGACGCGCCTTGATAAATGTCCCCTACGCCGGATGTAGTTATAAAAACTTTATCCGCCGCGCCTTTTTCAACGACCTTAAAATCTCCTGTGATTATATCGACTCCTGCCTTTTTGCATGTCATCTTTACCGATAATACTATCTTTTCCAGGTCGCTGTAACCAAACCCTTCCTCTACAATAACAGCGCAGGATAAATACCTCGGCCTTGCGCCGCTCACGCATAGATCATTTACCGTGCCGCAGATCGACAGTTTTCCTATATCCCCTCCGGGGAAAAATATCGGGCTGACAACGAATGAATCAGTTGTAAACGCAAGTCTCGAACCTGTCTTAAAAATAGCCGCGTCTCCCAATTTATTCAAAAGAGGATTACCCAGTTCTTTGACAAATAACTTCTTTATCAAATCATGCATCAATCTTCCGCCGCTTCCGTGTGATAACGTTATTTTGGTCATATTCTATGTTTATAGTAGGCGGCGCACGTGCCTTCGCTCGAAACCATGCACGCGCCTTTTGGTTTTTCAGGAGTGCATGTCTTTGCAAACGAAGGGCAATCAAAAGGCGCTTTTAAGCCTTTCAGGATACTGCCGCATATACAGCCTGTGTCAGGCCTTGTCTTTACAGGCTTGATCGAAAAAACCCTTTCAGCGTCAAAACCTGAATATTTTCTATTAAGGAAAAGGCCGCTCTCTCTGATTGTTCCAATGCCCCGCCATTCAGAATCCTTAACTGAAAAAACCTCGTTTATTAACGCCAGCGCCTTTTTGTTGCCGGAATCTTTTGCCACTCTAGTGTACTGATTTTCAACTTTTGGTCTTTTTGATCTTATCTGTTCTAAAACCATCCATATGCCCTGCAGTATATCTACTGGTTCAAACCCGGCTATAACGCATGGGATTTTATATTTACCAGCTATAAGCGTGTAAGGTTTTATTCCTATGATAGTACTCACGTGAGCCGGGCACAGAAACCCGTCTATTTTTACATCCCCGTCTTTTACCAGCGCTTCCATCGCGGGTAAAATGACTTTATGCCCTGAAAATACAAAAAAGTTCTTCAGTTTTTTCTTTCTAGCGTATACAAGACTGGCGGCAACCGTGGGAGAAGTAGTCTCAAATCCTATGCCCAAAAAAATCACTTTTTTGCCTGGATTTTTTTGAGCAAGCTCTATTGCGTCCAGCGCAGAATATACTATTCTAACATGCCTTCCTTTTGCCTTTTCTTCCATAAGGCTGGAATCCGAACCAGGCACTCTTGCCATATCTCCGAAAGTCGTCAAAATAACTTCAGGCTTTTTTGAAAAGGCCATGGCTTTATCAATATACGACTTGGGCGTAACACAAACAGGGCAGCCAGGCCCTGAGATAAGATTGATATTAGCTGGCAGCATGTCTTTTATGCCAAAATTACATATGGACATTGTGTGAGTGCCGCATACCTCCATTATGCTTAGAGGCCTTAAGCCTTCTGCCTTTTTTGAAACAGCATGTGCTAAATTTTTAGCGATCTTATTATCCCTGAACTCGTCTATGTATTTCATTGGATTTCTTCTAGGATCCGCAGGGTCTCTTCAGCTCTTTTAGGATCAAGTTTTTCTATGGCGAATCCCGCATGGACCATGACATAATCTCCGATCCTGGGATTATTCAAAAAATTTATACCGATCCTGCGCTCTACCCTCCCGGCAGACACGATCGCCCTATCGCCTTCTATTTTCAAAATCTTCATCGGAATCGCCAGGCACATATCTATCGCCCCTAAGCCATCACTGCCTGGCCCAAAGCAATATTACCGTCGTGAGCAGGCAGTCGTTTATGACAATATACACTGAATCCCTCTTTTTCCAGAAGAGGCCTAATGCATGCTGTCAGATATCTATTCTGAAATACTCCGCCGCTCAGGCAGACCTTGCTTACCCTGTATTTCTTTCTTAAAAAACAGCAGGTATCTTTTATCATACAGCAAACAGCATCGTGAAATTTTAATGAGATCTCGGCTTTACTCTTCTTACTCTTCAAATCTTTGACAACACCTTTGATCACAGGCGCCCAGTCAATTATAATTAATCCTTTTCTGTCTAAATACTTAAAATTGTATCTTTTGTTACAGCTGATAGCTGATGGCTGCCTGCCCCGTACCCTTGTGGTGCGGGGATGGCTGATAGCTTTCTCTAGTTCAATAGCAGCCTGGCCTTCGTATTCTACTTCTCCGCAAATGCCGATCATTGCCGCCACAGCGTCAAAAAGCCTTCCCATGCTCGATGTAAGGGGTGAATTTATCTTCTTATCTATAAGCTGGGCAATAAACTCTATTGACTTTTTATCTAACCTGTTAGAAAATTCTCCGGCTGAACTGTAAAGCCCTGGGCCGTATATATCATAAAGATAGCTGAACGCCATGCGCCATGGCTCTCTAATAGCTGCTTCAGCGCCAGGCATCCGAATATATTTTAAATGCGCCGCCCTTTTAAATTTTTTCGGAGCACCGATAAAAAACTCTCCGCCCCAGATATTCCCGTCTGAGCCAAGGCCTGTGCCGTCAAACGCAACGCCTATTACCTTGCCTTTAACTTCATTATCAGCTATACAGCTCGCTATGTGGGCTTCGTGATGCTGGATTTGATTCACCCTCAGCCCTTCTCGCCCAGAGCGAAGTCGGGGGGCATTCTTGACCATTTCAAACGCGTGCCTGCTGGCCGTGTATTCAGGATGAAGATCACAGGCTATTATTTCCGGCTTAATTCCGATCCTGCGCTGAACTCTCTTTATATGCTGTTGGAAATTCTCAAAATTTTCTATGTCGCTCAGGTTTCCAAAAGACTCACAAAAATAGGCCTTATCTTTTTTCAAAAAACAAAAACTACCTTTTGACTGCGCGCCAAGAGCGAGGATATTCCTCTTTTTTCTGTCTGATAACTTGATATTTATATAATCCATATTAAAAGTTAACGGGGCCCGGAGGTGGTCAACGTAATCTGTCCTTTGCCTGCCTGGAGACAAGAGTAAGTTTTTTAATAATAATATCTACCAGATCCTGGGTAAGAGTACCCATCCCACAGCTTGGCGTGATAAGGGAACGGGTCAATAATAAATCTCGGGGGATCTTTTTTTTCTCCAGTTTATCTATTTCCGCGGAAAGCCTGGAAAAAAGCGTTTCTTCTGTCTCCTTTATAACTGCTGGAGATGTAGGGATTATGCCCCATGCAAGATAGCCGCCTCTTTTCAAAAATTTTAAGATCTCTTCCGGATAAAGCGAAAGGCCTTCGGCATAAGAATACGCGTCAAAATTTATGATGTCCACTTCTGTCTCTGCCAGAAGAGACCAGTCTGTATTGCCGCAACAATGAATCGCGCTCAATGCGCCTTCGGAATGTATCTTGTCTATGAGGGAATTAAGCATCAAAATGACTTCCCGGCGTTCTATGCTCACAAAACTCGAACCAAAATTTGTCAGGTAAGGTTCGTCGATAAATATGATGACATTACTGGATATCTTTTTAAATTCTTCTATCTGAAAGCCAGCTTTTATCTCCAGAAGTCTTATAAGGCCTTCTTTAAGCGCGTCATTATATAAAATTGATTTACCTTTTTCATCGACCACGCTAAGACCGAAACTGACAGGGCCTATGACCTGACCTTTTACATAATCAGGGTTGAATCCTCCTGCCAGCTCAAGAAACTTATAAAACCCTTCTGCGAATTCTCTCGAAAGACCAAGCGATTTATAGTCGCCGGCTAGGTATGCCTCGTATATACTGCCCAGCCCTTCGCTCAGATCTTTAGTCGTATCCACGAATATTTTGCGCTTATTCTCGTCTATAACCAACCCGGGCAGGCCTTCCGCAAACTGTACATACATATTTTCTTTAAAGCCTTTTTTGGGAAGCTGCGGCCAGAAAGGTATGTCAAATCTACTGCATATCTCCCTGACGCCTTTTTCAGCGTCTAGATATGGCAGGCTGCCTATACCCGTAGTTAGAAATCTCTCTTTTATCTTCATAATGATCTATTTTAACACCCTGGGCCACCGCGGTCAATTTAATCCGCTATTTTAGCTGTATTATCTGAACAGTTACACTGCACTCTTAAGCGCATAACAGGCCCTGCTCGCTCAGTCGAAGATTTGCCCCCATCTATTCCAAATCTACTTGGGGCCGCCTTTTAGACCGCATTTTGTCGGGGGCGAGAAAACTCACCCCACACCAAACTGCCTCTGGCAGAAGGTGTGGGGCTCGAACAGTTCTCGCCCTTTTAAAAACCGCCAAAATGCGGTC
>JAHIEN010000116.1 GCA_018901615.1 Candidatus Omnitrophota bacterium
GGAGGCGGGTTGCCTATAGGCGCTATGGTGGCGGCAAAGAAATTTGAGGAAGTCTTGAAACCAGGCATGCACGCGTCAACTTTCGGCGGCAGTCCTGTAGCCTGCAGCGCTTCACTCGCTGTGTTTGAGGCCATTAAAAAAGAGAGGCTCCTTTCTAATGCCAGAGAGATGGGCGAATACCTGGTCAAAAAGCTCAATGAATTAAAAAAGAAGAAGTCTATTATAAAGGAAATAAGGGGTAAAGGGCTTATGATAGGCGTAGAGCTGAGCATAGAAGGCAAGGACATCGTGGACGCGTGTTTCAAAGAAAGACTCTTGATAAATTGTACGCATGGCAGCGTGCTGAGGTTTATGCCTGGCATGATAGTCACTAAAAAACAGACAGATAAGGCAATTGAAATACTTGACAAGGTGATGAGATGAAAAAAGACCTTCTGGCAATAAAAGACCTGACCAAGACGGAAATAGAAGATATATTCAGCCTCGCGGCGCAGCTCAAGGTCAACAGAAAGACTCACGCGACTCCGCTCAGGAACAAGACGATCGGGCTTATATTTGAAAAGCCTTCGACCAGGACAAGGGTGTCTTTTGAGGTCGGGGTGTATGAACTTGGCGGCAATACAATATATCTGAGTTCAGACGAGGTTGAACTCGGAAAAAGAGAGGCGATAAAAGACGCGGCAAAGGTCTTGTCCAGATACCTGGATGGTATGGTTGTCAGGACTTTTTCACATGACAGGCTGCTGGAGATGGCTGGTTTTTCCTCTATACCTGTTATAAACGGCCTGACTGACATGTTGCACCCGTGCCAGGCGTTGAGCGATTTATTTACTATAAAGGAGAAGAAAGGCCTGGATAACGTCGCTTTCGCGTTTGTGGGCGACGGCAACAACGTGCTGAACTCGCTTCTGTACGGCTGCGGCAAGATGGGCATAAAGATAAAGGTCGCCTGCCCAAAAAACTATGAGCCTGATAAAAAAATATTGAAAGAGATAGGCGTTACCGCTGAATTATATAATAAACCCGAGGACGCTGTAAAAGGCGCCGATATCGTATATACGGATGTATGGACCAGTATGGGCCAGGAAAAAGAACACAAGAAGAGGCTCAAGGCATTTAAAAAATTTCAAGTAAATTCAAAATTGATCTCTCTGGCAAAAAAAGACGCGATGGTGATGCATTGTCTGCCAGCGCACAGGGGCGAAGAGATCACGGACGAAGTACTGGACGGCAAACAGTCCATAGTGGTAGACCAGGCAGAAAACAGGCTGCACGTCCAGAAGGCGATATTAGTAAAACTACTAAAATAAACTTGGGGAAAATGGGGTGGGTATGGATAAAGAGAAGAAAGTGGTTCTGGCTTATTCGGGGGGATTGGATACCTCTGTCGCGGTGAGATGGCTTGCTGACAAGGGATATGATGTTATTGCCTACATGGCAGATGTGGGGCAGGGCGGAGATTTTAAGAAATTGAGAAAAAGGGCTCTGTCAGCCGGGGCAATAAAGGTCGTGGTAGAGGACCTGAAAGAGGAATTCGCGAAAGACTTTGTGTTTAAGTCGCTGAAGGCAGGCGCGGTATATGAATCAAATTATCTTCTGGCCACAGCCCTCTCAAGGCCTCTTATAGCAAAAGGACTGGTGAAGACTGCCAGAAAAGAAAAGGCAGAAGCTGTTGGGCATGGCTGTACCGGCAAGGGCAATGACCAGGTGAGGTTTGAAGTCACTGTCATGGCTCTCGCGCCTGATTTAAAGATAATCGCTCCTCTCAGAGAATGGGATATGCATTCGAGGGATGAAGAGATAGAATACGCGAAGGAGAGAGATATCGATATAGACGTGACAAAGAAAAGCCCGTACAGTCTGGACCAGAACATATGGGGCATCAGCATAGAATGCGGTGTCCTGGAAGATCCATGGAACGAGCCTCCGCAGGATGCGTACAAGATGACTGTGGATCCGCAGAAGGCGCCTAACAGGGCGGCTTATGTAGAGATAGAGTTTAAAAAAGGATGTCCTGTGGCGTTAAACGGCAAAACATACAGGGCAGTGGAACTCATAACAAGGCTCAATGAGATCGGCGGTAAGCATGGGGTCGGCAGGACTGACCTCGTAGAGAACAGGCTCATTGGCATTAAATCAAGAGAGATATACGAGGCGCCTGCGGGCTGGATCCTGCATAATTCTCATAAAGAGCTTGAAGCGCTTGTCCTGGACAGGGAACTTACGCATTTTAAGCAGGGAATATCTTTAAAGTATGCCGAGCTTGTCTACTACGGCCTGTGGTTTACGCCTCTTAAAAAAGCGCTCGACGGGTTTATAGATAAAACACAGGAAAATGTTTCAGGGACTGTAAAGGTAAAGTTATTAAAGGGAACGGCGAGTGTAGTAGCGAGAAAATCTCAACACTCTTTATATAAAAAAGAAATGGCGACATATGACCCGGGAGATAAGTTTGATAGATCCGTGGCCGAGGGGTTTATTAAGGTATGGGGCATGCCGTATAAAAGTAACCAGTAACCAGGAACCAGGAACCAGGAATAGGGAGTTTATTATGGTTAAAATGTGGGGAGGGAGATTTAAAAAGAAACCTCATTCGCTGATGGAGAAATTTACATCCAGCCTGGATCATGACAAAAGGCTTGCGGAATTCGACTGCCTTGGAAGCATTGCCCACGCTGAGATGCTGGCTAAATGCGGGATAATTCCCAGAAAAGATTCCTCCATGATCGTATCAGGCCTGAAGTCTATTTTAAACGATGTCAGGCAGGATAAGTTGAAATATAATAAATCAGCGGAAGACATCCACACTGCCATACAGGAGGCCCTGTATAAAAAAATAGGGAGGCCCGCCGCCATGCTGCATACTGCCAGAAGCAGAAATGACCAGGTGTCGCTTGATACGAGGATGTATTGTAAAAAGGAAATAGATGTGACTGTAGCGGCCGTCAAGGATCTAAAAAAATCCATGCTTGCCTTCGCGAAAAAAAATATCAATGTTATCGTGCCTGGTTTTACGCACCTTCAGAACGCGCAGCCTGTTTTACTGGCGCATCAGATGCTGGCGTATTGCCAGATGCTTGATAGGGACATGGAGAGACTCAGTGACTGTAAAAAAAGAGTAGATGTGATGCCTCTGGGATCGTGCGCTATCAGCGGCACGGCCCTTGCCATAGACAGAAACTTGGTAGCTAAAAAACTCGGTTTTTCAAAGGTCTCTTCGAATAGCATGGATGCTGTGAGCGACAGGGACTTTATCATAGAGGCGATATTCGCGCTCTCACTGATAGCTATGCATCTTTCGAGGATTTCCGAGGATTTTATAATACTGAACTCGCCGGCCTTTGGCTTGATAGAGATAGAGGATGAGATGTGCACTGGTTCGAGCATGATGCCGCAAAAGAAAAATCCTGATGTCTTGGAACTTGTAAGGGGTAAATCCGGAGAGCTTTACGGAGCGCTCATGTCAGTATTGACTGTCATGAAAGGCCTGCCGCTTACATACAATAGAGATATGCAGGAGGACAAAGGGCCGCTTTTCAGGGCCATAGATACTGTCAAGTCCTCGCTCGGCATAATGGAGCTGTTTTTTAAAGACTTGAGGGTAGATAAGAAAAAAATAGAGGTATTATTAAGGGATGAAACGCTTTACGCCACTGACATGATGGAATACCTGGTGAAAAAAGGCGTGGCGTTAAAAGAAGCGCATGACTCTGTCGGCAAGGTAGTCAGATATTGCGCCAGCAATAAGCTGAATATCTCAGAGGTCCCGTTGAATAAGCTAAGGTCGTTTAATTCAAAGTTTGACAAAAGAGTCTATGACCTTTTATGCGCTGAGAGATCAGTAAACCTGAAGGATTCCCTGGGAGGCACGAGCCTTAAACAGGTCAGGAGGCAGATACTAAATGCATGACTTCAAATATAAAAACAACGAACTTTATTGCGAGTCTGTGGCCGTAAAGCAGCTTGCTGAAAAATATGGCACGCCTCTCTATGTCTATAGCCACAAAACGCTCGTAGACCATTATAGAAAGATACGCGAGGCCTTTAGGGCTATAAAACCGCTTATCTGTTTTTCCATGAAGGCAAATTCCAACATTGCTTTATGCGGCATCCTTGTAAAAGAAGGCGCGGGCCTGGACATTGTCTCTGGCGGAGAGCTTTACATCGCGCTAAAGACAGGAGTTGCCGCGAAGAGGATAGTCTATGCCAGCGTGGGAAAGACCGAGAAAGAAATAGAGATCGCCATAAAGCATCATATATTTCTTTTTAATGTCGAGTCATTGCCTGAATTAAAGATGATAGATAAGGTAGCCGCGAGGCTTGGCAGGCGCCAGACAGTCGCCATACGTATAAACCCTGATGTAAGGCTGAAGACGCATAAATACATCACCACCGGCCACAAGGAAAATAAGTTTGGAGTGGATATGGAGACCGCTCGCGGCATATTCATGAACTGTTCGCGATTCCCGCACCTTAATATATGCGGGGTCCATATACATATAGGCTCTCAGATAGTGGATTCAGGGCCTTTTGTCAAGGCGATAGAAAAGATAGCTGGTTTTATAAAAGAACTTGAGCAGAACGGCGTCAATATAAGATGGTTTAATATTGGCGGCGGCCTGGGCATAATATATTCCAATGAAAGACCACAGACAGCCGCGGAATACGCAAAGGCAATAGTCCCGATATTAAAGAAGATCAAGGCAGGGGTCATACTTGAGCCGGGCAGGTTTATTGCCGGCAATAGCGGTATCCTTTTGACAAGAGTGGTGTACGTAAAAGAGACTGCTGCCAAGAATTTCGCTATAATGGACGCGGGCATGAATGATCTGGCAAGGCCCAGCCTCTACGGCGCCTATCATAACGTGTTGCCTGTAGAGTCTGCTTCTTACAGGCCGTCGTCAAAACTCAGGTCTTATGATATAGTGGGCCCTATATGCGAGAGCGGAGACTTTCTGGCAAAGGGCAGAAAATTTATAGATCTGAAGCAAGGTGAACTCCTGGCTGTCATGAGCGCTGGCGCGTACGGATTCAGTATGTCCAGCAATTACAATGCCAGGCCAAGGCCGGCAGAGGTAATGGTCGACGGTAAACATCATAGATTGATAAGGAGACGCGAGACCTACAATGATCTAATACGCAACGAATTACGCTAATTTCACACTTTTGTGACACACAGAAAAGTGTGAAATTATTTGGATGGGGTTATGGAGAAGATGAAGTTTACTAAGATGGTTGCGACAGGAAATGACTTTGTTATAATAGATAACAGAGGCAGGAGGCAGGAGGCAGGAGGCAGGGCCTGGCCTCAGATCGCGAAAGTATTATGCGCCAGGAAAACAGGGATTGGGGCAGACGGACTCCTGGCTCTTGAAAAATCCAATAAAGCTGATTTTAAGATGCGCGTAATCAATGCTGATGGAAGCGAAGCTGAGATGTGCGGAAATGGCTTGAGATGCGCCGCGATGTACGCCTGCGGCAGAAAGAAAGATCTAAAGATCGAGACGCTGGCAGGGATTTACGAGGTAAAGATCACAGGCAGGCGGCAGGTCAGGATAAAAATGGAAGAACCCAGAGGCCTGCGTTTAAATATTGATATAAAGGTCAATGACAGAGAGCTGAGAGTTGATTATATTGATTCAGGCGTGCCGCATACAGTTATCTTTGTGCAGGGGCTTGACGGTATGGATGTTGATTCTATAGGCCGGGCCGTAAGGTATCATGCTGAATTCGGCAGACGCGGCGCGAATGTTGATTTTGTCGAGATGATAGATGATGAGAATATAAAGATGAGGACTTACGAGCGAGGTGTGGAAGGAGAGACCCTCGCGTGCGGCACAGGAGCAGTGGCGTCGGGGATTATCAGTAACAGAAGGCAGGGCACCGGAGACAAGGTAAAGGTCCATACAAAGGGCGGTGTTTTAAAGGTCTGCTTTAAGAATAAAAATGAGAAAATCACGGATGTGTATTTAGAGGGCGAGGTTAAAAAGGTTTACGCTGGAGAGGTGGATTATGTTTAAAGGCGCGATGACGGCGATTATAACACCGTTCAAAAAAGGCAAGGTAGATGAAAAGAAACTGGCTGAACTGGTAGAATTGCAGATAAAAAGCGGGGTGAAGGCTATTGTGCCGTGCGGCACAACAGGTGAATCAGCCACGCTTTCTTACAAGGAGCACGAGCGCGTTATAGAGGTGGTGATCGAGGCTGCGAATAAGAGGGTTTCTGTCATTGCAGGAACCGGCTCCAATAATACCTCGGAGGCCATCATGCTGACTGCTCACGCAAAAGAGGCCGGGGCAGACGCGTCTTTACAGATCACCCCGTATTATAATAAGCCGACTCAGGAAGGTATCTTCCGTCATTTTAAAAAGATCACGGAAGAAGTAGGACTGCCCATCATTGTTTACAATATCGCCTCGCGCACAGGTATCAATATCACGCCTGAGACGATGCAGAGGCTCAGCAAGGTAAAAAATATAGTCGGTGTAAAAGAGGCGAGCGGCAATCTTGAACAGATGTCCATGATCCACCAGCTTTGCGGAGACAGTTTTGACCTGATATCAGGAGATGATGGCCTGACATTGCCGTTACTTTCAATAGGCGGCACAGGAGTTATTTCTGTTGTAAGCAATATCGTGCCGAAAGACGTGGCTGGCATGGTCTCCATGTTTGCAAAGGGAGACATTGCCGGCGCAAGGAAACTGCATTACAAACTGATGCCGCTGGTAAAAGCCATATTCATTGAAACAAACCCAATACCAGTAAAGACAGCAATGGCCCTTATGGGATTAATAGATTCAGCTGACCTGCGGCTTCCGATGTGCGCGATGTCAGAAGGAAATCTGGCGCAGCTGAAAAAGGTTCTTAAAGATTACAGACTGCTGTAAAAAATTACCCCTCGTAACTCGATATAGAAATCTGGTTACTCGGGGTTAATTCGTCTCGTCTCTTATGTTCGCTCGTTTCACTCGCTCCATAAGAGACGGACTCATTAAGGAGATAATATGGTCAGGATAATCATTAGTGGTATAGCCGGAAGGATGGGTAGAAGAATAGGCATCCTGGCTTCAGAGGATAAGGATATTGAAATCGCGGGCGCGCTGGAATTTTCAGGCAGCCCCGCTGTGGGAAAAGACGCAGGGGAAATATTAGGTATAGGCGCGATAGGTAAAAAGGTGCTGTCTGATTTATCCGACGCAGGCAAGGCAGGTGATGTCCTGATAGAATTCACTACGCCTGAATCAACGATGGCGCATCTGGAAGAAGCCGCTAAAAAAAAGATGGGAGTGGTTATAGGCACGACTGCCCTTAACCCGCAGCAGGTAGAAAAAATACACAAGGTGTCAAAGGATATCCCCATAGTGTTTTCGCCGAATATGAGTGTTGGCGCAAATATATTGTTTAAGGTTGCCGAGCAGGTTGCGCGGCTCCTGGGCAAAGACTATGAAGCAGAGATAGTCGAGGCGCATCATGATAAGAAAAAAGACGCGCCGAGCGGCACAGCCAAAAGGCTTGGAGAAGCTGTTTCAAACGCGAAAGGCAAAGTCCCGCCTATACATTCAATAAGATTAGGCGACATAGTGGGCGACCACACCGTCATATTCGCAGGCAATGGAGAAAGGATAGAGCTGACACACAGGGCGCACTCTCGCGACGCATTCGCAAAAGGCGCGCTTGACGCTGCGAAATTTCTGACAACGAAAAAGTCAGGCCTGTATCGGATGCAGGACGTAATAGATGTTCGAGGTTAAACCTCGAACATGTGAGGTGAATATGCGATTTGAGTTAAGTGAGAGATTAAAAAAACTCCCTCCTTATTTATTCTTGGAGATTGACAAGGCAAAGCGCAAGGCTGTATCAGGAGGAAAGGATATAATAGACCTTGGCATAGGCGATCCTGACGAGAGTCCTCCTAGAGAGGTGATAGATGCTCTTTGCGAAGCGCTTCAGGACTCAAAGAACCATCATTATCCGCTAGACCAGGGTGTACCTTCTTTTAGAAAAAAGATAGCAGAGTGGTACTTGGCCAGATTTGGTATTGCGCTTGATCCTGAAAAAGAGATACTCGCGCTTATTGGCTCAAAAGAGGGTATTGGCCATATGCCCCTGGCGTTTGTAAATCCAGGAGATATCTCTCTTGTGCCAGACCCGTGTTATCCGCCGTATAAAGGAGGCACCATACTGGCTGGAGGCAGCGTCCATATGATGCCGCTCTTAGAGGAGAATAATTTTTTACTTGACCTGAAAAAGATAAGAGGATCGACGCTGAAAAAGGCAAGGATCCTCTATATCAATTATCCTAACAATCCCACCAGCGCTGTCTGCGAAAAAGGATTTTTTGAGGATATCGCGCTGTTCGCGAAAAGATACGGCCTTATAGCCGCTCACGACGCCGCGTATTCTGAGATAGCGTTTGACGGTTACAGGCCCGATAGCTTCTTAAAGGTCAATGGCGCCAGGGACGTGGGCGTGGAATTTCATTCACTTTCCAAGACATGTAATATGACCGGATGGCGCATAGGGTTTGTGTGCGGCAATGAAAAGATAATCTCAGCCATAGGGAAGGTAAAGTCAAATATAGATTCTGGCGTGTTTAACGCTATTCAAATAGCAGGCATAACCGCTTTGGATATAGCTGAAAAACACCTGAAGAGGATGAATACTGTCTATCAGGAGCGGCGTGACGAGCTTGTAGACGGCCTGAATTCAATCGGGTGGACGACGCGAAAGCCAAAGGCGACTTTTTATGTATGGACAGCCCTTCCAAGGCCGCATAAATCTTCTATAAAGTTTGCCGGCAGGGTCCTCAACGAGGCAGGCATTGTGATTACGCCTGGCGTGGGTTTTGGAGAGAGCGGCGAAGGCTATATAAGGATGGCGCTGACTGTTTCAACCGAACGCATAAAAGAAGCAGTAGCCAGGCTAAAGAAAGTCATATAGTTAAGGAACTTTTGGATGCGTTGTTATATTGGCGTTGGGTCGAATTTAGGGGATAGGCAAAGAAATATAGAACAGGCCATAGAAATGTTAAAGGCCAATAAGGGCATAGAAGTAAAAAAGGTTTCACCGCTATACGAGACGGATCCTGTTGAAGGACCTGAACAGCCTAAATATTTGAACGGCGCCATAGAGATAGAAACAAAACTGGAACCAAAAGAACTGCTTGATGTCATACATGATATCGAAGATCTGCTTGGCAGGAAAAGGATAGTAAGAAACGGGCCGCGGACAATAGACCTGGACATCCTGACTTACGGAGACAAAAAAATCAATGAGCCGGATTTGAAGATACCGCACCCAAGAATGGCCGAGAGGGAGTTTGTCCAAAGACCATTGAGTGATTTAACCAATGCTTAACTTGACAAAACGAGTATTGCGCGAAATGTAAAGTTAAGGGGTATGAAGGTATATAGAAGTAAGGTATTGTTAAGGAAAGATGTGGGTTTGTTGAAGCGCAAGGGCAGGGTTATAGGTCTTGTGCCGACCATGGGTTTTCTGCATGAAGGTCACCTGAGTCTGATAAGAAAGGCCAGGAAAGATTCAGACTGCGTTGTGGTGAGTATTTTTGTTAACCCGGCACAGTTTGGCCCAAAAGAGGATTTTAAAAAATACCCCAGGGATTTAAAAAAAGATTTGGCTCTCTGCCAATGCTCTGGGGTGGATATGGTTTTTGTCCCGGATTTAAAAAGCATGTATCCAGAGGGATTTTCTGCTTATGTAAATGTCGAGGGACTTACTAAAGGCCTGTGCGGGGCCTCAAGGCCATGGCATTTCAGGGGAGTAACCACGATAGTCACAAAGCTTTTTAATATAGTGTCCCCGGACATTGCTTACTTTGGACAGAAAGACGCCCAGCAGGCAGTAGTTATAAAGAAGATGGCAAGGGACCTGGATATGCCGGTAAGGATAAAGGTGATGCCTATAGCAAGAGAAAGAGACGGCCTGGCAATGAGCTCGAGAAACGCGTACCTGAATCCGGCTGAACGCAGCCAAGCGCCGGCTCTTTACAAGTCTTTAAGACTGGCCAGGGACCTCTATAAAAGAAAAGAAAGAGACCCTGAAAAGATAATAGCAGGCATGCGTAAATTGATAGAGAGGGAGAAGCACGCCAGGATAGAATACATCTCAATAGTCGACCCTGAAACACTTGTAGGCGTCAAGAGGATTTCAGGAAAGACGCTGGTCGCGCTTGCAGTGAGGATAGGAAAGACCAGGCTGATAGACAATGTAGTTTTAAATTAAGGAGATAAAATGTTACGTACAATATTAAAATCAAAGATACAGAAGGCAGTAGTGACTGAAACCAATCTGGAGTACAGCGGCAGCATCACCGTGGATTCTGACATACTGGATGCCGCGGATATAATTTTCAATGAAAAGGTCCAGGTGGTAAATTTGGACAATGGTAAGAGGATCGAGACATATGTCATACCAGGCGCAAAAGACTCTGGCGTCATAGGTATGAACGGAGGGGCGGCAAGATGCGCCATGCCTGGCGACAGGCTGCTTATAATGTCTTATGTCCAGATGGAGACAAAAGACGCGCTCGGCCACACCCCTAAAATAATTTATCTCAGTGACAGCAACAAGATCATTGACAAAAAATAAAGGGCAGCCATGTACAACAAAACAGACGACATTAAATACAAAGAGAATTTAAAAAAGAAGATCTTCCAGCTGAAAAAAGAAAGAGACGCTGTAATAATCGTCCATAATTACCAGAGGGACGAGATCCAGGACATAGCTGATATCAGCGGAGATTCCCTTGCCCTTAGCCAGGCAGCGGTAAGGGCTGACGCCAAGGTGATAGTTTTTTGCGGCGTGGATTTTATGGCAGAGAGCGCCTCGATACTGAACCCTGACAAGATCGTGCTCCTGCCTGTCAAGGAAGCAGGATGTCCGATGGCAGACATGGTTACCATAGAGCGCCTGCGCGCGAAAAGGAAACAGCATCCAGACGCGGCAGTGGTATGTTATGTAAATTCTTCAGCCGCGATAAAGGCAGAGAGCGACGTATGCTGCACGTCTTCCAACGCCATCCAGATAGTAGGATCCCTCAAAGACTATAAAGAAATTATTTTCATCCCTGACAAGAACCTGGGCAGGTATGTCCAGCATAATATCCCTGACAAGAAGATAATATTATGGGAGGGTTTTTGTCCCACGCATATCCGCGTGTCAAAGGAAGAAGTCTTGATGGCCAAAAAGGAACATCCCGACGCCGAGATATTGGCCCATCCCGAATGCAATCCCGATGTCTTGTCCGTGAGCGACCACATCTGCAGCACCGGAGGCATGTTCAGCTATGTAAAAAATTCAAAGGCAAAGTCTTTTATAATAGTAACCGAATCAGGCATGCTGTATGGGCTGAAAAAGGCGAATCCCGATAAAGAGTTTTACGTGCCTACTGAAAGGCTTGTGTGTCCTACCATGAAACTGACGACTCTGGGCTGGGTCGCGCATTCGCTCGAGGCAATGGAGTGCCAGATAAAGATCACAGGCGACATAAAGGAACGAGCGTATAAATCTTTAGCGCGCATGCTCAAGGTTTCAGGGGAAAAATCAGGCGCCGCTATATCTGGGGTATAACTGAAAGCTCATTTATGAAGAAGATCGGAATAATCGGTTGTGGAGTAATAGGCGCAGGCATAGCCGAATTTATTAGCAAAAGATTAAAAAATAAGTGCAGGGTTGTCGCGTTGTGTGATATCGATCTGAATAAGGCCAGGCGTCTTTCAAGAAAAATCAGGCCATCCCCGTCAATAGCCGGCCTTGACACATTAATAAAAAAAAGCGATCTTGTGATAGAAGCGGCTGGCGGAAAGATCGCCGGCATAGTGGCTGAAAAAGCTATTTTTAATAAAAAAGATTGCCTGATCATGAGCACCGGAGGGCTGCTGAAAAACCCAGGGTTATTTAAAAAAGCAAAGGCGAAAGGCGTAAGTATCCATATCCCGAGCGGCGCTATCTGCGGTATTGATGGTCTTGTTTCAGCCAGCGCTGGAAAGATAAAAAAGGTCAGGCTTACCACGAGGAAGCCTGTCAGAGGATTGATCGGGGCCCCGTACCTTAAGAGCAGGGGCATAGATATAAAAAAGATAAAGAAAGAGACTGTGATATACAAAGGCACCGCAAGAGACGCCGTAAGACATTTTCCCAAGAACATAAACGTGGCAGCCACAGTGAGCTTTTCAGGAATAGGGCCTGACCGGACCCATGTGCGGATAATCACTTCTCCGAAATACAAGAGGAACACTCATGAACTTGAGGTGGAAGGTGATTTTGGCAGGCTTTTTACAAGGACAGAGAACCTGCCTTCCAGACAGAACCCAAAAACCAGCCAACTCGCGATATTTTCCGCGCTGGCAAAGCTAAAAGAGGTGGTCTAGCATGGATAAGTGTAAAAATTATAAAAAAAATATGGAAGGGTGCTCATGTACATATGAGCCATGCCCGAGAAAAGGGATATGCTGTGAATGCATGAGGTATCATTTGAAAAATGGCGGGAAGCCAGACTGTATTAATAAATAAAATCTGAACAAAAATATAAATTAAGGAAGGGGGGTGAAAAAGACATGGCAGAAAAAGTAATGAAATGCGGCATAAAGAAACAAAAGGGATATCTTTATTTTATCGATAAAAAAGGAGATATTTCCAGAGCAAAGATGGCCCGCGGCGGCAAGAAAAAAAAGAAAAGAAGATAAGTCAGAAAACATAGCCCCGCCCTTTTGGGAATTTTTAGTTGATTTAAAAACCTGAAAGGGCGGGGTGTCTTTATATTATGAAAATAGCGGTCATAATCCTTTTATTCGCGCTCCTTTTTATATCCCAGATCAATACCATAGTAGACATTGACTTGTGGTGGGGCCTCAAGACAGGAGAGCACATTGTAAAAAATCTTGAGATCCCTCGGACAGATCTCTTTTCATACACATTGCAGGGAAGGCCATGGATAGACCATGAATGGCTTTCGCAGGTCCTGCTCTATATCGTCTTTTCCATGTTTGGATGGGTTGGCCTGAATCTCCTCAAGGCATGTATCATAGCCCTTAGTTTTTTTATGCTTTTTTTTCTGGCCTCATCCAGTATGAAGAAAACGCCCTTCCCGCTGTTTTTCCTCCTAGTATCTGTCCTGGCCTTTGGTTACAGGTCGTTTGTGAGGCCTGAGATATTCTCTTACTTTTTCCTGTGCATATTCCTGTATACTCTGGAAAAAGAAAGACATTTGTATCTATTGCCCCTTTTGCAGATCCTATGGGTAAATCTTCACGGCTATTTTATCGTCGGGCCCGCGCTTATATTTTTATATTTTATGGGTGATTTTTTATCCGGGCATAGACTCAGATCCAAAAAACTGGTCCCGGTCTTTATATTGAGCGTGGCAGCGTGTTTTATTAACCCGTATTTTTATAAAGGAGCGCTGTACCCCCTTGGCATATTGGCGGACACATTTACAGCACAGAGGATGTTCATGCGGAACATTCATGAGCTGATGATGCCGATAAGATTAAATTTTTTCAGGTTTTTCTTCTTCTGGCTTCTCGCTATCCTGTCCAGCCTCACGTTTATCTTAAACATTAAAGATGTAAAGGCGAGGCACATGCTTATTTTTGTTTTTTCCTTTATCTCAGCTTACCTGGTAATGCGCAATATACCTGTCTTTGTATTTCCCGCAATGGTCATAGCGGGTATAAATTTGAATAACTCAAGCCTGACAAAAAAGATTTCAGGAAAAAAATACTACGTGGTATCAATGATCCTCATATGCGGGCTCATATACCTTTTTCTGTCGGATAGATACTACGTGCTTACGAATCAGCGCGGGATGAGGCGGACAGAATCAAAGTTTAGCGGGCTTCTCATGCCTGAGGGCGCGTGTGATTTCCTGGAGAAAAACAATATCAAAGGGCCTGTATTTAATACGCTGGACTTCGGGCCTTATATAGGCTATAGGTTTTATCCTGAGAAAAGGATCTTTATTGATACAAGGACAGAGCTTTATAAGGACGAGTTTTACAGGATGTACCGCGATGCCCAGAACTATCCGGCTGAATGGAAGGGCCTGCGGGACAGGTATGGCTTTACTATAGCTATTGTGAGGCACCTGTTCGGAGGCACAGAAAGGCTCTTGCGGCAGCTGTATATAAATAATGATTGGAAATTGGTATATTATGATAAAAATTCCTGCCTCTTTCTCCTGGACACGCCTGCGAACCAGGATGTCATAAGAAGGCACGGGATTGATTTTAGAAATAGACAAC
>JAHIEN010000117.1 GCA_018901615.1 Candidatus Omnitrophota bacterium
AAGAGGTTATAGGAGGTTACAAGAGGTTATAGGAGGTTACAAGAGGTTGCGCATAAAGAGATATAATTTTTTTATAGTTCTGACGGTAGTTGTAACTATTGCTATTTCCGGTGTCTTATGGGCCCGGCAGCAGTACGTGGCCCCGATCATCATGTACCATAGGATAGATGATAAATCCAAGGTCTCCAGTTTAAGCGTCTGTCCTGAAAATTTCCACAGGCAGATAGAGTTTTTAAAAATACATAATTACAATGTTGTAAAACTGGAAGAGCTGCCGGACTTGATGAAAAAAAGGAAACTGCCGCGCAGGACGATTGCCATTACATTTGATGATGGTTATGAAAATAATTACACTTGCGCCTATCCTGTGCTTAAGGAATTCGGCATCCCTGCCACGATTTTTATAGTGCCTGCCCTTGTGGGCACAGAAGGCTATCTCACGTGGGATCAGATCGTAGAGATGTCTGAAAGCGGCGTGATATCAATAGGAAGCCATACAATGACTCACGCATGGCTCTCTGATCTTCCGGAACAGAAGCTGGATATAGAAATATTTGACTCAAAACGGGCGATTGAAGGACACCTAAGAAAAAAGGTTCACTCTTTCAGTTATCCGCTCGGGGGATTTAATAGCCATGTCAGGGATAAGGTCATCAAGGCAGGATACAGAATAGCAGTAGCAACCAACCCCGGCAAGAAGTATCCAAAACACGATTTGTTTGCGATGAAGAGACTGAGGATATCCAAGACATCGGATAATTTATTAGTTTTTTGGATAGAGATATCAGGGTTTTATACATGGATAAAAGAACACAGGGACGAGGATTAAATAAAAATTGGGCCAGGGTAGGATTTTAAAATGAATCGTATACTCGTAGTAAATGTCAATTGGCTTGGAGATACGCTGTTTGTCATGCCTTTTATAAGGGCGCTGCGGGAAAGCCACCCACAGTCATACATAAGTGTCCTTACGCATCCGAGATGCGGAGAGGTCCTTAGGGCCAGCCCGCATATTGACGAGATAATAATATATGACGAGAAAGGACGCAATAAACACCTCTTATCCAGGTTCGCGGTTGTATCACAGCTGAAGTCGAAAAAATTCGACACCGCGTTTATATTGCGCAAGTCTCTTAGTAGAAGCATGCTGCTTTTTCTGTCCAAGATACCGAAACGCATAGGCTATGATAATAAGCGCGCGGGATTTTTACTTACAAAAAAGGTGCCTCTTCCGACAAAGGTTTTGCACAAGGCGGAATATTTTTTAGGCCTGGCCAGGGCGGTTGACATCGACCCTAAAAAGGCAAGGTATGAATTTTTTGTATCAGATACCGAAAGAAAAAAGGCGGCAGAGATATTAAGAGAGGCGGGCCTTAAAAAGGAAGAGAGTTTTATAGCCATAAACGCGGGTGGAAACTGGGATTTAAAGAGGTGGCCCGCTGAAAATTTTGCTGAATTAGGAGACAGGATTTACGATAAGCTGTATCTTAAAGTAGCCCTTACCGGAGCTGTAAAAGATATCGAGTTGTGTAAAAAAATATCAGATATGATGAAACATAAACCAATATTATTATGCGGAAAAACAGACCTGAAAACCCTTGGCGCAATCTTTGAAATGGCAAAGTGGGCCATCTCTAACGACTCAGGCCCTATGCATATAGCGGCGGGCA
Source organism: Candidatus Omnitrophota bacterium (assembly GCA_018901615.1). GTDB lineage: Bacteria > Omnitrophota > Gorgyraeia > Gorgyraeales > Gorgyraeaceae > JAHIEN01. The sequence goes on from JAHIEN010000117.1 coordinate 1,671, forward strand.
TGGGTGCCTCTTTAGTAGCTTTATTTGGACCGACCTCTCCTGAGATAACAGGCCCTTATGGTAATGGCGTTTGCGTGGTGCTGCGTAAAGATATTGGCTGTAAAATACCATGTTACATGCTTTCGTGTAAGGATAATAAATGTATGAAGGCGATAACTGTAGAAGAAGTTTTAAGGGCTATCTCGTGAAAATTCGACCCTTCGACAAGCTCAGGGTCGCCCAAATGCGAAAAGTCCTATTTATTACGCTTAGTAATATTGGTGATGTGATCTTGACATTGCCTGTCCTGTCCGGACTCAAGCATAGTTTTCCCGAAGCAACGATAGATGTCATGGTAGGGCCGAGGCCATATGGAATATTTAAAAAAGACCTCAGAGTAAAAAATATTTATGTATACGATAAGCAGGCCGGGTTAAAGGAAAAAATTAGTTTTTTAAAAAAACTGCGTGATGAAAAATATGACCTGGCAGTTGACATGAGGGTCAGTCTCGTGCCTCTTTTAATAGGAGCGAAAAAGAGATCTCCCTTGGTCAGGAGGCAGAAGGGGGATGAAAGACATAAGAGAGCTTTTCATTTAAATAAATTAAAAGAATTAGGCTTGATGTATGAACCAGGCCCGAGTATTTATATTGATGACAGCGACAGAAAAAAGATAGAGGTTCTATTGAGTAGCCAGGGCTGCGATAAAGGCCATAAGGTAATAGGCATAAGCCCATCCACGCGAGGCACCTTAAAGCAGTGGCATACAGACGGATTCATAGAAGTCATTCAGGGGCTTTTGAAAGATGAAAGATACAAGATCGTCCTTATAGGTGACAAGAGCCAGGTCGATATATCCAGAAAGATAATGGATTCTGTAAAAGAGAAAGTAGTGATAGACCTCACAGGAAAGGTCGATCTGAGTGAACTGTTTGCCTTGGTAGAACGCATGCAGATCTTGCTGACAGGTGATAGCGCCGGTCTGCATATAGCGTCTGACCTTGGGATAAAGACAGTCGCCTTATTCGGGCCTACGGATCCTGAGGAATATGGCCCGAGAGGCAAAGACGATATCGTAATCAGGAAAAAACTTAAGTGTTCTCCGTGCAAAAAGGCCACATGCGCCTTTGGCCACGAATGCATGAGTGAGATCAGGCCGGCAGAAGTAATAGCGGCTTTGAATAGGTTGTTGAATGGATATTGAAAAGATCAAAAGAATACTTATTATAAGGACGGACAAGATAGGCGATGTGGTGCTTTCCACGCCTATGATTACAGCGACAAGGACTGTTTTTCCAGACGCCTATATAGCTGTGATGGTTTCTTCGCAGACCAGGGAGATCGTCTCAGGCAATCCTTATATAAATGAAGTCATTGTTTATGATAAAATCTTAAAACATAGAAGATTTTTAAAGACCTTTCTCTTTGCGAACTGGCTTAAGGGCAAGAGATTTGACCTTGCGCTTGTATTGCACTCTACGGTAAGGGTGAATATTATTTGCTATCTTGCGGGTATTCCGCAGAGGGTCGGCTATGCCAGGGGCAAGATGGATCTTCTTTTAACTCATAAGTTGGAATATACAAAACGGTTTGGAGAAAAACATGAGGTAGAATATTCTCTTGACGTGTTACGTTCCTTAGGCGTAAAGGCAGAGGCCTCGCCTCTTGTAATGCCCTTAAAAGAAAACGTCTTTAAGGAAGCGGATAGCTTGTTTTTCGAATCAGGTTTAAAAAAAGACGAGAGGTTCGTCGTTATCAGTCCCGGCGCCAGTTGTGTTTCCAGGATCTGGCCTTCCGCGAATTTTGCCAGATTGGCCGATATCCTGAAAGAGCGTTTTGGCCTGTCGATAGTTCTTGTTTCAGGTCATGATGAGGTAAAGATAGGAGAAAAGGTCATGGGGTTGATGGGTAGTAGACCTGTTTTTTTATGCGGCAGAACATCGCTGAGCGTACTGGCGGCCATATTAAAACGGGCGTCATTATTGATCTCTAATGATTCAGGTCCTGTCCATATAGCGTGCGTTGTTGAGACGCCTGTCATATCCATATTTTCCAGAAAAGAAAAAGGGCTTAGTCCCACGAGGTGGGGTCCCTACGGCGAAAGAAACGCTGTTGTCCATAAAGACGTCGGCTG
>JAHIEN010000118.1 GCA_018901615.1 Candidatus Omnitrophota bacterium
ACACACCATTTTTATAGTTTTGTTTATCTTGCTGGCGGCCTGTCTTTTTTATCTTCAGATTATTAAAGGCCAGCTTTACGGAGAGATGAGCCACAGGAACAGCATAAGGCTTTTGAATATACCGGCGCCCAGGGGGATCATATACGACAGGAATGGAGTTACCGTTGCGGATAACGCTGTTTCATTCGGCGTTTTTATCGTGCCGCAGGAGGCCAGAGATCTGGACGTTGAAATAAAAAGGCTGGCTGGAATTCTGGGTGTTTCAGAGAGTCTGCTCTGGAGAAATTACAAGCGCAATTACCAGGCGCCTTTTGCGCCGTGCGAATTAATAAGAAATGTCTCTAAAGAAAAGGGCATCATAATCGAGGAGCTTAGGCTTGATATGCCGGGCGTATTGGTCAAGGAAATTCCTGTAAGAAGGTACCTGTACGGGGAAGCGGCCGCGCATCTTACGGGATATGTGGGTGAGATAAGCAAGAAAGAACTTGAATTACTGAAAAGTTACGGTTATAACCTGAAAGATTTCATTGGCAAAGACGGCATAGAGAAGGCCGCTGATTCTTACCTGCGTGGCCATAACGGCGGCATGCAGATACAGGTAGACAACAGAGGCAGGCAGGTAAAAGTCCTGAATTCAAGAAAACCAAGGCCTGGCAGGGACGTGAGCCTGAGCATTGATATTCGTCTGCAGGAAGCGCTATGGAAGATGATGAAAGGCAAGGCCGGGGCAGCTTGTTTTATGGATCCTCGCAGCGGAGAGGTCCTCGCGCTTGTGAGCAGTCCTTCTTTTGACCCGAACAATTCTCTGGGCGCGGCATTGACTGATAAGGAGACGCCTCTTTTGAACAGGGCTATCATGGGGCAGTACCCACCGGGCTCTCTTTTTAAAATCGTAATCGCGCTTTCAGGATTGGAATCGGAAAAGTTACGGCCCGAGACTACTTTTACATGCCATGGAAAATTAAAGGTAGGCGTGGCTGAATTTAACTGCTGGAATCGCGATGGCCATGGCCCTATGGACCTGCGCCATGCTATAACAGAATCATGCAACGTATATTTTTATAATACAGGCCTTCTGCTTGGCGTTGAGGCTATTCACCAGTCTGCGGGTGAGTTAGGTTTTGGCGAAAAGACTGGGATAGACCTGTTTGGAGAGAATCAGGGGTTTCTCCCATCCCGGGCGTGGAAAATGAGAGAGACAGGAGAAGCGTGGTATGCTGGCGATACGGCAAACCTGTCTATCGGGCAGGGTTTTTTGTCAGCTACGCCTTTACAGGCCTTGCGCATGATAGCGTGCGTGGCAAATGGCGGAGAACTTGTCGAGCCAGTTGTCTTAAAAAAGATAGGTGACGTAGACGCGGGCGCAGGAGGAAAAATAGGACTCAAATTAAAAAAGAAAAATATCGATGCGGTCAAAAGAGGTATGAGAGACGTAGTAAAAGAAGGCACTGGTTTTCGCGCGTGGAGCAATATTGTGTCTATATCAGGCAAGACCGGGACGAGCCAGCCTGGAGGAGGGCTTGAGACCCACGCGTGGTTCGGCGGTTTTGCGCCGTCGGAAAGTCCGGAGATATGTTTTGTAGTTTTCTTAGAGCATGGCGGCTCAGGCGGGGATATGACCGCGATGATTGCGAAAAAGGCAGTGGAATTTTGGTTTAAAAGATGAAAAAATTGATGTTGAAAAAATATAAGGATTTCGATTGGCTGCTGGCGGCGAGCGCTCTGGCTATTTTTATTTTGGGATTATTATTCCTTTTCAGCTCGACATACCCGCATAATGTGGATTATGTATTGAGGCAGGTCATGTGGTTTCTGGTGGGCTCCCTGGGGTTTATATTAATGGTAAATATTAATTATAGGAAAATCGTCGGTATAGGGAGCATTTTCTATTTTTTGATAATATTTTTGCTCGCTGCCGTGCTTATTTTTGGGAGCCGCAGGTTAGGGGCGCAGAGGTGGCTTGCCATAGGTTCTTTGAATATACAGCCGTCAGAGTTCGCTAAATTATTTATTACTATCGCGCTGATCCAGTACATGGCAAATCATAAGAATTACAGATCGTTCAGGAACATAGTCGTTTCATTTTTAATGATAGGAGTGCCATTTGTCCTTATAATGAAAGAACCTGACCTGGGGACCGCGCTTATGCTCGTGCCGGTTTTATTTGTGTTGTTGTATGTGTGGGGCGTGCCGTTCCGCTATCTATTTTCAATGGCATTGTGCGGTGTGCTGTTTTCGCCGCTTGCCTGGTTTTTGTTAAAGGATTATCAAAAAGACAGATTGCTCGTATTTGTGAATCCGGGCGTGGATCCTCTGGGCGCAGGATATACCATTATCCAGTCGAGGATAGCCATAGGGTCAGGAGGCCTGTTTGGCAGGGGCTGGCTTTCAGGCACGCAGAACCAGTTAAATTTCCTGGCCGAAAGGCACACTGATTTTATATTCTCAGTCGCGGGTGAAGAATGGGGATTTTTTGGCTGCCTGCTTTTAATAGGCCTTTATTACCTATTGATCCGCAGAGTGATTATAATTGCCGGCAAAACAGACGATCCATGCGGCAGACTGCTGGCAACAGGGCTTGGCGTTATGATAGGGATACAGGTAATAGTGAATGTCAGCATGACAATGGGATTTATGCCTGTGGTGGGGCTGCCGCTTCCGCTTGTGAGCTACGGAGGTTCGTCGCTGTTAGTGACAATGGTAGCGCTGGGGCTGTTAGAGAGCATAGCAATACACCGTTAGGGGACGTCTTACTGTGCTATAACATATTTCAGTACAATAGGTTACAAACGCTATGATTCCGCGTAATTAAGCGTGCAGCCTTGGAACCATAGCGTTTGTAACTACATGTTTTACAAATAGTTATAGCACAGTAAGACGTCCCCACTATTCGTATATGATGGATGGGGTGTTAAAACCTGGCAGGTATATTAATGGCGAATGGAATGCCGCGCGCAAGGAGTGGGACTATGCCTTGTTGAAGGTGGCTCTTTGTTTTCCAGACATATACGAGATAGGCATGAGTCATCTTGGCATGAAGATAATCTATGGAATATTGAATAATGAAAAAGACGTGCTGTGCGAAAGGGTATTTACGCCCTGGAATGACATGGAGCAAAAGCTCAGGGCAATGGGCGAGCCGCTCGTCAGCCTGGAGAACAGAAAGCCATTGAGAGAATTTGATATAATAGGTTTTTCACTGCAGTATGAAATGGGCTATGTGGATGTCTTGAACATGCTTGACCTTGGCAATGTTCCGCTCCGGTCAAAAGATAGAGGTGATAGCGACCCGATAGTGATAGCAGGAGGGCCATGCGCGTTTAATCCTGAGCCAATGGCGGATTTTATAGACGCCTTTGTAATAGGAGAGGCAGAGGATGCGATACTCGAGATAGCGGAAATGGTTAAAAGTTTAAAGTTTAAAGTTATAGATAAGAGAGGCGATATTTTAAAAGGACTTTCAAAAATAGAAGGTGTATATGTCCCTGCCTTCAGACCCAATCCTCCAGCCTTCAGCGTCAAAAAACGTATTATCAAAGACCTCAATAACGCCTATTTCCCTACCAGCCCGGTAGTCCCGCACATACAGATCGTGCATGACAGGATTGTTATTGAGATAATGCGCGGTTGTCCGCATCAGTGCAGATTTTGCCAGGCGTGCAGGATATTTTATCCTTTAAGGCTGCGTTCTGTCGATAAAATCTTAGAGATAGCGGAAGGGGCCATTAAAAACACCGGATACGATGAGATATCTTTATTGTCGCTTTCAACCGGAGACTATCCGCACATGGAAGAACTTTCCAATAAAATGGAAGAGCGCTTTAAGGATAAGGGCATCAAGGTATCTTTTCCGTCACTGCGCGTAAAGAGTTTTGACAGTCATAAAGGCAAGGTTGTTATGAAAAGGGCTGGCTTGACATTCGCGCCTGAAGCGGGAAGCGAACGCCTGAGGCATACCCTTAATAAAAAGATCACAAACGAAGAGATCGTAAATCAGTCAGCGCTTGCGCTCAGGTCTGGCTGGAGAAAGGTAAAGCTTTATTTTATGATAGGCCTTCCGGGAGAGACCGATGAAGACCTGGCTGCTATAATCGACCTTGCGTCGCGGATAAAAAACGTCAGCCTGAGCATCTCTCCTTTTATACCAAAGCCGCATTCTGGTTTTGAAAGCGAGGGGATGCTGGGGCTGGAAGAGCTGGAACGCAAAAAAGAATATCTGCGCTCAAGGCTGAGGGCCATGGGTTCAAGGCGTTATATTAAGGTTGATTATCATGATGCCAGGATGAGCAGGGTAGAGGCGGTTTTGTCTCGAGGGGACAGTAAACTAGGGGACGCTATCTATCTCGCGTGGAAAAAAGGCGCCCGGCTTCAATCATGGAAAGATTATTTTGATTACAATGTATGGGATAGGTGCTTTGAGGAATGCGGGATACAGCCAGGGGATTACCTGAAGAAGGCAGATAAAAGAGACGCGCTTCCATGGAGCTTTATTGAAGCTTGAACTTGGCCTGATTGTGTTGTATACTGTGATTGTATTATTATAGAACAGGAAAAATAGGGAGGCTTATATGATAAATCTTTTCAGACAGATGTCATTTGTGCCAAAAGGGCTTAAGTACAAAACCATGATAGCTTTTTCGCTTATGTCTCTTATACCTCTCCTTATATGCTTCTGGCTTGCCATTAACTTTATCTTTCCTAATATCAATGCCTTACTTGGGGTATCTATAGGCAATATAAGTCTGATATTATTTATATCATTGTTTATTTCCGTGTTGGGCCTGTACATCACCAGGCAGATGATAGACCCTATAGTGAAGATGGCAGGAGACGCGAAGATAATGGCTAATGGGGATGTCTCAAAGGTCATTGAGGTAAAAGGAGAAGACGAGATAGGCGACCTGGGCTTGTCATTGAATGCCATGACGCAGAAGATAAAGGAAAACATAGAAGAGCTAAAGGTCTATGGCGAACAGACCAAGATGATAAA
>JAHIEN010000119.1 GCA_018901615.1 Candidatus Omnitrophota bacterium
AAGACGATCTTCTTTTTCTCTGCCCGGACGACGGTCTTTAAGACCTTGATCAGTCCTGTCAGGGTCTTTATCTTTTTATAACCCATTTTCGATCAACTCGCACACGATATGTCCTATTGTAATATGAGATTCCTGCACGCGCGGCGTATTATTAGAAGGGACACAAATGGATAGGTCCGCTATCCTAAAGAGTCTTCCTCTGTATTTACCTGTAAGGACAGCGGTTTTCATTTTTATTTTGATTGCCTTCTCTATGCCGCGAATTACGTTTCTGGATTTTCCGCTCGTGGATATTCCCAGGGCCATGTCTCCTTTTTTACCCAGGGCCTCAACCTGCCTCTCAAAGACACATTCAAAACTATAGTCATTGGCAAGGGCTGTAATAATGGGTGTATTGGAAGAGAGCGCAATGGCGGGAAGGGCCTTTCTTTCTTTTTTAAACCTTCCTACAAGTTCCGCGGCGATATGGAGACTGTCAGACGCGCTGCCGCCATTTCCGAATATGAGAATCTTGTTGCCTTTTTTTACAGTCTCGAGCATCATCATGGCCAGCTTGTGGATGTTTGAGACCTGGCTTTTGAGAAGAGCCTCTTTTACCTGTATATCTTCCTTTATCAATGCGGCTATTTTGTTTTTCATGAGCGGCCCTCACTTATCCAAAAAATATCTTTGCTATATCATAGAGTTCCATATCAACGGTTTTTAATTCAGAGACAGCTGCTTTAAGCGGCACGGCACTTACCTTATTACCCTCTAACGCAGCCATCTTGCCGTAATCTTTTTTAAGCACCAGTTCCATGGCCTTTACGCCGAATCTGGTGCCGAGCACTCTGTCAAAGGCGGTAGGTGTTCCGCCTCTCTGTATATGCCCGAGCACAGTTACCCTTGTCTCATACCCGGTATTTTTTTCTATCTCATCCCCGAGGATATGGCCTATTCCCCCGAGCCTGACATGGCCAAACTGGTCCAGCTTCTCTTCCTGCAAGACCATAGTACCTTCTTTGAATTTAGCTCCTTCAGCAACTACTACGATACTGAAGCTTTTTCCTCTTGCGTGGCGCTTTTTCAGAAGATCACATACTTCTATCAGGTCTATAGGGACTTCCGGTATGAGGATTACATCCGCTCCTCCAGCTATGCCGGCTTCAAGAGCTATCCAGCCAGCGTGCCTTCCCATAACCTCCACGACCATGATCCTGTTATGTGATTCAGCTGTCGTGTGCAGCCTGTCAATGGCTTCGGTAGCGATATTGATCGCGGTGTCAAACCCAAAAGTCACATCAGTGCACGAAATGTCATTATCGATTGTCTTTGGAGCGCCCACTATATTCAGGCCTTCAACGCAGAGCTTTGCTGCCACGCCCAGGGTATCTTCTCCGCCGATAGCTATCAGGGCCTCAAGCCCTAATTTTTTGTAATTCTCTTTTACCTTCTCCACGGCGCCTTCTTTTTTATACGGATTGGTCCTGGAGGTCCCGATTATGGTTCCGCCTTTGGGCAGGATACCCGAAACTGTGGCAAGGCTCAGATCTACAGTATCGCATTCGATCAGGCCTTTCCAGCCATTTTTTATCCCTACCACCCGGTAACCTTCTTTAATGGCGTATCTGACAACCGCCCTTATCACGGAATTTAAACCCGGGCAATCTCCTCCTCCTGTCAGTATCCCTATTTTTTTCATTACATCCTCCTTAATGAGCACGTGACTTATGGAGCGAGCACATTCGCTTCGCTCAGTGTAAACTCCGCGAGCGAACATAAGTCACTGTGCGAATTAACCCCCACACCAATTGGGAGGTATAAATTTCTTTCCAACCAATTGGTGTGGGGGTAAGTTCGGACTTATGACTTACTTCCCGTATTCGATCTCGCCTTTGAAACCTGTATCCTCCGGCGCCTTTACCGGGAATTTAGATTCTCCATGGACTATCTTTGCCACGTCAATTTTTATCGTCACTGTCTCTTCCAGCCCGAGCATTTCCTGCAGTTTGATCCTTATAGCATTCTGTATCTTTTCCGTTATCTCGGGTATATTTCCTCCGGAATAAAGTATTGCCCTTGCGGCGACCTCTACCCCTTTTTTATTGGCTGATATGCTTGATCTGAGTTCTTTTATCTCTGGCATCTTATTGGTAAGTTTCTTTATGTAATCCTCTATAGCGGCGAGCGATACCGTAACCCTGCCGTATGGATTGTCAAAGGCAATAGTTTTAAGCCTGCGCATCTTGCCAAGCGATATCCGGGCAATGGATATGTTGATGAAAATAAGGAGAAGGCCTGTTAATGCCATGCCGAGCCTTACATTGTCAGTGTGAGATAGGGAGTTCACTGTATTCACAATAACATCCAAAGACTCTGTGCGCAGTGATAGCGCGATCAATGTCGCCCCAATGATAGAGAATAAAAGCGTATAGATAAAAATGGCGATTACACTGAATATCTTCATATTACACCTCCTGTTACATTCATTTTTTCCACGTAATCTGTCGCGTAATCGCCTCTAAGAAACAGGCTGTCCCCCATGACATACTTATGAAAAGGTATGGTAGTTTTTATCGGCGCTATCATAAATTCGTCAAGCGCCCTGCGCATGGTTTTTATGGCCTCATGCCTGTTTTTTCCGTAACAAATGACCTTTGCTATCATAGAATCATAATACGGGGAGACAACATACCCTGAGTAGACATGCGAATCCACTCTTACGCCAGGTCCTCCCGGCGGCAAGAAAATATCTATCTTTCCAGGTGAGGGCATAAAATTATTTTCAGGGTTTTCGGCGTTTATCCTGCATTCAATTGCCGAGCCGTTTATCTTTATGGAATCCTGCTTGTAAGAAAGCTTCATGCCTGCCGCGATTTTTATCTGTTCTTTTACCAGGTCTATCCCTGTGACCATCTCTGTAACAGGGTGTTCCACCTGTATCCTCGTATTGACTTCCAAAAAATAAAAATTTTCATACCTGTCCATGAGAAATTCTACTGTCCCCGCATTGACGTAATTGCAGGCCTTGGCAGCCTTGATGGCCATGTCCCCTATTTTTTTTCTCAACTTTGAGTTTATCACCGAAGAAGGCGCTTCTTCTATGAGTTTCTGATGCCTCCTCTGAATCGTACAATCTCTTTCGCCCAGATGTATTATGTGCCCGTATTTGTCAGCCAGGATCTGTACCTCTATGTGCCTGGGCTGTTCTATGTATTTTTCGAGGTAGACATCGGGATTTCCGAACGCTGCCTCCGCCTCCTGCTGAGCTGTTATAAAAGAACTGATGAGCCTGACGTCGTTATGACACACCCTCATACCTTTGCCGCCGCCTCCGGCAGACGCCTTGATGATAACAGGGTATTTTATCTTCTTCGCTATCTTTATGGCCTCTTCTTTTGTTTTTATTATTTCAGGACTGCCAGGTATAATAGGTATGCCTATTTTTTGCATGGTCTGCCGCGCGATCATTTTGTCTCCGAGAAGCCTCATGTTTTCAGGCGTCGGGCCGATAAACGCGATATCGCACGATTCGCAGATCTCGGCAAAATGCGCGTTTTCCGCGAGAAAACCATATCCTGGATGGATGGCATCAACGTCTGTTATTTCCGCCGCGCTTATTATGGCAGGGACATTGAGATAACTTTCAGAGGGAGATGAAGGACCGATGCAGACTGCCTCATCCGCGAGTTTGGCATGAAGCGATTCAGTGTCTGCCTCAGAATATACGGCGACTGTCTTTATGCCCATTTCCTTACAGGCGCGTATTACCCTTACAGCTACTTCCCCGCGGTTTGCTATTAGTATTTTAGAGAACATTTAGAATTTGGTGCGTGGTAAGAGCCTATTATGCGATTCACGCTGTTTCCACCATGAACAACGCCTGGCCGTATTCAACAGGCGTAGCGTTCTCAGCTATTACCTCCACTACCTTTCCCTTGACCTCTGATTTTATCTCATTCATCAATTTCATTGCCTCGATAATACAAACTATCTGACCGACTTCAACCTGCTGGCCTATTTCTACATAAGGCTTTGCTTCAGGGGAAGCTGTCCTGTAAAAAGTCCCTACCATCGGGGCATTGATGGCAATCAGGTTTTTGTCCGGGACTGCCTCTGTCTTCGCGGTTCCCGGGGCGACGTCCGGCCTTATGTTCTCTATGACTCTTCTTGCGCCCGGCTCTTCGGAAATGGTCTCGAACTTTCCGGATGATGATTTTTTTATCCGTATCTTTGTTCCTTCACGTTCTATTTCCAGCTCCAACAGATCATTTTCATTCATAAGGTTGATCAATTCCTTGATTTCTTTTAGATTCATGATTGACCCCTTTTTTATATTTTTCTACACCCTGCCTGTATATTCTTTTGTCCTTGTATCGATACGCACTACGTCGCCTTCGTTTATAAAAAGCGGGACTGTAATGCTCATCCCTGTCTCTGTTATAGCCGGTTTATTGCCAGCCCTCGATGTGTCACCTCTTATCCCATGTTCTGTAGACACTATCTTCATATCCACAAAGATAGGCGGTTCAAGCGCTATTACATTTTTATTATATACAAGAGCGGTAGCTTCAAAGTTTTCTTTCAGGTAATCTATGACTTCCCCGAGCTGATCCTTATGCATGGATATCTGGTCAAATGTATCACGATCCATGAACTCGTACATATCATGGGAAGAGTACAGGTACTGGATATTTTTCTTTTCTATGTGCACCAACTCCATTTTTTCGCCAGACCTCAGGGTCCTGTCTACCACAGTACCCAATTTTATATTCTTCAATTTCAGGCGCACGAACGCCCCGCCTTTTCCGGGCTTAACGTGCTGGCGGTCTATGATGTAGTATGCTTCTCCTTTGAGCTCTACTGCGTGACCTTTTTTTATCTGATTGATGTCTATCTGCATAATGCCTTATTGTTTCCCCCTGTCAATGCCTCACAGCCATTTTTTGTTACCAGGATAACGTCTTCTATTCTGACGCCTCCCCACCCTGGTATGTAAATGCCAGGCTCGACTGTCATGGTCATGCCCTGCGCAAGGACCACATTGCTTTTACCGAAAAGACCCGGGGCCTCGTGTGTTTCCAGGCCAATGCCATGCCCCGTGCTGTGAATAAAATATCTGCCAAATCCCTTATCGTTTATATATTTTCTGGATATATTATCTATAAAGCTCGCCTTGACGCCTGGTCTGATGTTATCTATAGCCTTTTTCTGAGCGTCAAGGACAACATTGTATACGCGGGAATATATGCGCTCAATTCTACCTAAATAAACCGTTCTTGTCAAGTCAGAATTATAGCCATAATTCCTTACACCTAAATCTATTACAACCATTTCCCCTCTTCTTATTTTTTTATCTGTGGCAAGGGCATGCGGCATGGAAGAATTTCTCCCGGAAGCGACTATTGTTTCAAAACCTGCCGGCCAAAATCCTTTTTTTAAAAACCACCCTTCTATTTTTTGCTTCAGGGAGTTTTCAGTATGTGAATATGCGAGATTTTTCAGGCTATAGGACATCGCCTGGCACCCGTAAACACAGGCCTTTTTTATGCACTCTATCTCATGGGAATCTTTTATTATCCTCAAAGATTCTACAAGTCTTTCTGCAGGCACCAGCCTGGTCTTTCTCAGGTATTTTTTCAGGGCGGTAAATTCCGAACAGGTAAGATTGTCAGCCTCAAAACCAACCCGCCTGGCTCGCGACTTTTTTAATATATCGTAAACGCATTGAAGGGTGTTCTTTATTCCTGTAGTCACTACAGAGCTGTTTCTGGCACTCTTTTTGTATTCCTCGGAATATCTCGCGTCTGTGACAACAAAAATTCCGGATTTAGAGGCGACCAACAGGGAATCCTCTCCCCTTGAGCCTGTAAGATAAAAAATATTCTCCTTTTTTTTGATAAGCAGGGCGTCAAGGCCTTTTGATATCAATATATCAGCTAGTCTTTTCTGCCTATTCAGGT